>DATAGA010000543.1:0-5688 GCA_036257215.1 Myxococcota bacterium | reverse complement strand
CGGCGCGCGCGTCGCCGTCGCGCGCGGACACGGCGAACGCGAAGCCGGGCCTCACAGGATCAGCATCGCGTCGCCGTAGGAGTAGAAGCGGTAGCCGCGCGCGAGCGCGTCGGCGTAGGCGTCGAGGACCGGCGCGCGTCCCGCAAAGGCCGCGACGAGGAGGAGGAGCGACGAGCGCGGCAGGTGGAAGTTCGTGAGCAGGACGTCGACCGCGCGGAAGCGCGCGCCCGGCGCGAGCAGGAGCTCGGTCTCGCCGGCGCCGGGCTCGACGAGACCGCCCTCGCGCGCCCGCGTCTCGAGGACGCGCGCGCTCGTCGTCCCGACCGCGACGACGCGCCCGCCCGCCGCGCGCGCGCGCGCGATCGCATCCGCCGTCGCCTCCGGCAGCTCGAAGCGCTCGGCGTGGAGCCGCCCGGCTGCGAGATCGGCCGGCTGGAGCGGGCGGAACGTGCCCGGGCCGACGTGCAGCACGACGTCGACCACCGTTACGCCGAGCGCGGCGAGCGCGGCGAAGAGGGCGTCCGTGAAGTGCAGCCCCGCCGTCGGCGCTGCCACCGCGCCCGGCACGCGCGCGTACACCGTCTGGTAGCGCTCGGCGTCCTCGGCGCGCGGCGCCTCGCGCCGGATGTAGGGCGGAAGCGGCGCCTCGCCGAGAGCGTAGGGCGAGGGCCCGTCGGCGAAGGCGAGCTCCACGCTGCCGTCCGCGGAGACCGCCGCGATCTCGGCGTCGAGCGCGAGCCCGCCGCGCTCGAAGCGCAGCTTCTGCCCGACGCGGAGCCGTCCGCCGGCGCGCACGAGCGCGCGCGCGCGCCGCGGGCCGTCCGCCTCGGCGAGGAGCAGCGCCTCGGCCACGCCGCCCGACGCCTTGCGCCCGCGCAGCCGCGCCGCGAGGACGCGGGTCGCGTTGCGCACGAGGACGTCGCCGGGCGCGAGCCAGGCCGGGAGGTCGCGCACGTGCGCGTGGTGGCGAGCGCCGCTCGCGCGCTCGAGCACCAGCAGGCGCGCCGCGTCGCGCGGCTCGACCGGCTCCTGCGCGATGCGCTCGGGCGGGAGCGCGTAGTCGTAGTCGGCGAGCGCGACGCTCACGGCGCCGCCGGCGCGGCTGCCGGCACGGGCGGCGGAGCGGAGGGCGGCGCCGGGCTCGCGGGCGCGCTCGGGTCCGGCGGCGTCGCATCGGGCGGCGCGCCGTTCGTCGGCGGGCTCGTCGTCGGACCGGCCGCCGCGGCCACGGTCGGTCGCGCGCCCGTCGCGGCCGCCGCGATGGCGTCGCGCAGCGCCGGCATCTCGCGGATCGAGTCCCACGAGAAGAGCGAGACGCCGAGCGCGCCGGTCGACTCGACGAGGCGGACCTGCGCCACGGCGCGCGCGGGGTCGCTCCCGAAGAGCCAGCTCCCGAGCCCGACCCAGATCCGGGTCGCCTCGGGCAGCCCGGCGAGCTCGCGCACGCGGTAGCGGACGATGCGCTCGTCGGTCGAGTAGAGCATCGGCACCGCGAAGTCGAGCAGCGAGTCCTCGAGCCAGCCGCGCCAGTCCTGGAACACCGTGAGATACGCGCGCTCGTCGTCGTGGAAGACGGCGGCGGAGAGCGCGAGGCCCGGCCGCGCGGCGGTCGCGCGCTCGCGGATCCGCGCCACGAGCGCGCTCAGCTGCTCGCGCCGCCAGGCGTCGAAGCGAGAGGCGTTCGCGAGCGAATCGCCGAAGGGCGCCTCGAGCCCCGTCTCGGCGCGGAAGCGCGCTCGGGTCTCGTGCCCATAGCCGAAGGAGAGGCCGCCGAAGCGCGTTCCCGGCGCGAAGGGCAGGGTGTCCGGGTAGCGGATGTAGTCGAGGTGGAGGCCGTCGAGCCCGGGGTACCGCCGCACGAGCTCTTCGAACGTCGCGGCCAGCCGCTCGGCCACCCCGGGCGCGGCGGGATCGAGGTAGACGCCCGGCGTCCCGAGCCGCACGTGCTTGCGCTCCTCGGGCGGGACGTCGAAGCCCGGGTAGTCGAGCAGCGAGCGGCCCCACTGGTCGACGTGGACCGCGCCCGCGCCGAGCTCGCGCACGATCGGCGCGCCCGGGTTGCTGGCGAGCGAGAGCACGTTCACCCACGCGTGAACGCGCAGGCCCTGTCGGTGGGCGCGCTCGATCAGGACGGCGAGCGCGTCGGCGCCCGGCGCAGCCGGATCGCGCCACGTGGCGTGCCAGGGCGCGGCGTCGGCGAGGCTCGAGTCGAACCACGCGCGCCCGCCGCGGTAGACCTGCACGAAGAGGTCGGTCGCGCGGAGGTCGCGCGCGTCCGCGAGGAGCCACTCGAGCCGCTCGCGATGCTCGAGCACGCGCTGGCTGCCTTCGGCGAGCACCCAGAGCGCGCAGCGCCGCGCGGGCGGGGCGAGCGCGTCCGCTGCGGGGAGCGCCTCGCCCGCGGTAGGCGAGGGCGCCGCAGCCGAAGGGGAGGGGCCCGAGGAGACGTCGGCCTGCGGAGCGCTCTCGGGTCCGGCCGCGCCGGAGGGCGCCTGCGCCGCGCTCGCGGCGCCCTGCTCTGCGAGCGCCGGCGCGCTCGCGCGCGGCGCGATCGCGCAGGCGGCCGCGCCGAACAGCAGGGCCGCGAGAGCGGACGCGAGGCGGCGGCGGCGC
Organism: Myxococcota bacterium; assembly: GCA_036257215.1. GTDB lineage: Bacteria > Myxococcota_A > UBA9160 > UBA9160 > UBA6930 > DATAGA01. The sequence goes on along the minus strand of DATAGA010000543.1, from coordinate 3,075 downwards.
ACGGCGGGGCCAAGCTACCGGATGCGCCGTTCGTTGACAGCGGTCCGCCGTCCCGCACACTCGGCGCCGGTGGTGGGGCCGGCGGTGAGGGCGCGGGGCCGTCGCGGGGCGGCGCCCGCGCTGCGGAGACGCGCCGTGGCGCTGGCGCTCGCCTTCGCGTTCGCGGTCCCGGCGCGCGCCGACGAGCGCCCGGGCGCGGCGCTCCGCGCGGGCGTCGAGGCCCTGCGCGCGTCGCGCTTCGACGTCGCAGAGAAGCAGCTGCGCGAGGTCGAGCGGCGCTGGCCCTGGATCGGCGACCACGCCGCGCGCCTCGCGATCGAGGCCGCGCTGGGCGCGCGGCGCGCCGACGACGCGCTCGCCGCGGCGCGCGAGTTCGCCTCGCGCTACCCGGACTCACCGCTCGCCGCGCGCGTCGCGCGCCTGCGCGGCGACGCGGCGAGCGAGGCCGGCCGGCCCGAGGACGCGCGGCGCGCGTGGCGCGAGGCGCTCGCCGGCGAGCGCGACCCGGCCGCGCGCGCGGCGCTGCTCGTCGCGAGCGGGCGCACGTCGCAGGAGCTGGGCGACGCGCGCGACGCCGCCGGCGCGGCTCGCGACGCCTGGATCGCGGCCCCGACGAGCCCGGACGCGAGCGCCGCGGAGGCGCTGCTCGAGCGCCTCGAAGCGCAGGGGGCGGCGCCGGCGCGCAGCGCCGCCGACTGGAGCCGGCGCGGCGACGCGCTCCTCGCCGCGGGCGCGCACGACGCGGCGCTCGCGGCTTACGCGCGTGCGCTCGCGCTCGCGCCGCCGCCCGCGGTCGCGAGCGCGCTGCGGCGGCAGCAGGCCTTCACGCTCTTCCGCGCGCGCCGCTACCCCGAGGCTCGGGCCGCCTTCGAGGCGCTCGGCGACGACCCCGAGTCGCGCTTCTACGCCGCGCGCGCGACCGCGCGCGCGGGAGAGCCCGCCGCAGCCATCGAGGTCTTCGAGGCGCTCGGCGCGGGGCGCTCGCCCTTCGCCGCGCAGGCCCGTCTCCTCGCCGCGACGCTGCTGGACGACGTCCCCGAGACGACGGAGCGCGCCGCCGCGCACTACCGCGCGGTCGCCGCGGACGCGGACGACCCGGCGCAGCGGCGCGAAGCCCATTGGCGCCTCGCCTGGCTGCGCTACCGCGCCGGGCGCTACCCCGAGGCGCGCGACGAGCTCGCCCGGCAGGCGTCCGAGGAGGAGGACCCGATCGAGGCGCTGCGCCCGCGCTACTGGGCGCTGCGCGCGCGCGAACGCGCCGGCGAGGCGGGCAACCCCGCCCTCGCGCAGGCCTACACCGAGCTCGGTCGGGAGTACCCGCTCGCCTACTACGGCTGGCGGGCGTCGCTGCGCGCGAGGCGCGCTGCGGAGCCCGCGGCGGGGCCGGCCGCATCGCCCGCATCCGCAGCCTCGACCGCAGCCGCCGCAGCCGGGCCGGCGAGCGCGCTCCCGGCCGTCGGCCTCGCGCGGGTCGAGGCGCTGGTCGAGGCCGACCTCGCGGACGAGGCCGACGCCGAGCTCGCAAGGCTCGCCGCACCCGACCTCGCCGACGGCGACCGCGAGCGACTCGGCGCGCTGGCGGCGAGCGTGGGCAACTTCGAGCGCGCCAGTGCGATCGCGGGCGCCGGGCGTGCCGAGATCCTCGCGCGCGGCCCCGTGACCGGACGCGAGGGGATCTGGCGGCTCGCCTGGCCGCGCGCGTTCGAGGCGGACGTGAGGCGCGCGGCGGCCGCGGCCGGGATCCGCCCCGAGCTCGCGTGGTCGATCATGCGCGAGGAGAGCGCCTTCAAGCCCGACGCGATCTCGCCCGTCGGCGCGCGGGGGCTGCTCCAGCTGATGCCCGAGACGGCCGCGCGCGTGGCGCCCGATCTCGGGCTCGCGCCGCCCGCGCCCGAGGCGCTCTACGAGCCCGAGCTCAACGTGCGCCTCGGGACCGCGCTCCTCGCCGACCTCGTGCGCGAGTTCGACGGGCGCGTCCCGCTCGCGATCGGCGGGTACAACGCCGGCGCCGCCGCGGTGGAGCGCTGGCTCGCCGAGGCGCCGGCCCTGGTCGAAGACGAGTGGATCGAGTCGATCCCCTACGACGAGACGCGCGCGTACGTGCGGCGCGTGCTGCGCAGCCTGCGCGCCTACGAGGTCCTGTACGCGCCATGAGGGCCCTCTGGGCGAAGCCGCCGCGCGAGGCGCCGTTCGACGTCGTCGGCGTCGGGCAGTGCTCGATCGACCACGTCGCCGTGCTCGACGGCTACCCGCCGTACGCGGGGAAGGCGGCGATCCAGTCGTACCGCCGGCTGCCGGGCGGCCAGATCGCGACGGCTCTCTTCGCGTGCGCGCGACTCGGCCTGCGCACGGCGTTCGTGAGCAGCGTGGGCGATGACGGCGTGGCGGAGGCGGTGCTCGGGCCGCTGCGCGCCGCCGGGGTGGACGTGTCGCGCGTGCTCGTGCGCGCCGGCGCGACGAGCCAGCTCGCGCTGATCGCGGTGGACGCGCGCTCCGGCGAGCGCACCGTGCTGTGGCACCGCGACCCGCGGCTCGCGATCCCCAAGGCCGAGCTCTCGCGCGCCGACGTCGAGCGCGGGCGCGCGCTCCACCTCGACGCGGGCGACCCGGACGTCGCCGCGTGGGCGGCTGGAGTGGCGCGCGCTGCCGGCATCCCCGTGTTCGCCGACGTCGACACGGTCGCGCCCGGCGTCGACGACGTGCTGCGCGCGGTCGACTTCCCGATCGTCTCGAGCCAGTTCGCCGCCGAGCGCTTCGGCCCCGAGCCGCGCGAGGCGCTCGACGCGCTGGCCGGGTTCGGCGCGCGCTACCCCGTCGTGACCCTGGGCGAGCGCGGCGCGATCGGCGGCGTCGACGCGGAGCGCATCGCGAGCCCGGCGTTCGAGGTACCCGTGCGGGACACGACCGGGGCGGGCGACGTCTTCCACGGCGCGTTCGTCGTCGCCGTACTCGAAGGCGCGGACGCCCCCCGCGCACTGCGCGTGGCGAACGCCGCCGCTGCGATGAACTGCCGCGCGCTCGGCGCGCAGGGCGGTCTCCCGACGCGCGCGGAGCTCGACGCCTTCCTCGCGACGG
>DATAGA010000502.1:0-1546 GCA_036257215.1 Myxococcota bacterium | reverse complement strand
GACCGGCTGGCCCACGCGCTGGCCGACACCGCGATCGGCGTCGCCGGCTGCTTCGCGCTCGTCCTCTCCGGTGCGCTCGACGCCCGGGTGCAGGCGGCCATCGCCGCGGGAGGCGCGCTCCTCTCGGCAGGCGTGCTCGGGTTCCTCTTCGTGCAGCGGCGCGGCCGCGTCGCGTCGGTGCTCGGCGCCGGCCGCCTCGCGCGGCGCGCGTTCGGCGCGGCGCGCGGCGAGCGGGTCGCGGCGGCGGCGCAGGACGTCGACGCGCGTCTCGCCGCGTTCCACGCCGAGCGCCCGCGCGACTTCGCCGCGGCCGTCGCGCTCCACGCGCTCGGCACGTCGATCGGCGCGCTCCAGCTCGGTCTCTTTCTCGCGTGGCTCGACGTCCCCGTCTCGGCCGGGACGGTTCTCGCGGTGTTCGCGGCGGCCACGGCGCTCGACCTCTTCGCGTTCTTCGTGCCGGCCCGGCTCGGCGCGATGGAAGGAGCGCGCATGGTGGCGTTCGGGGCCGTCGGGGGCCTCGACCCCGCACGCGGCCTGCTCTTCTCGCTCGTCCTGCGCGTCGAGCAGCTAGCCTGCGCCGCGCTCGGACTCGCGCTCTACGCGCGCGCGCTGGCAGATCTGCGCCGGCGCGCGGGAGGTGCCATCGCGTGATGCGGACGCTCTTCCTCAATCCGCCCTCGTTCGACGGCTTCGACGGGGGCGCGGGCTCGCGCTACCAGGCGCGCCGCGAGGTGCGCTCCTTCTGGTATCCGACGTGGCTCGCGCAGGCGGCAGCGCTGGTGCCGGACAGCGTCCTGATCGACGCGCCGCCCGCCGACCTCGGCCGCGACGACGTCGTGGCGCGCGCCGGCGAGTTCGAGCTCGTCGTGATGCACACCTCGACCCCCTCGTTCGCCGCGGACGCCGAGACCGCCGCCGCGATCAAGGCGGCGAACGCGCGCGTCCGGATCGCGCTCGTCGGCGCGCACCCGATGGTGCTGCCCGAGGCCAGCCTCGCGCGCGCGCCGGCGGTGGATTACGCCGCGACCGGCGAGTTCGACGACGTCGTGGCAGAGCTCGCCGCCGGGCGCGCGCCGGAGGACGTCGCGGGCCTCGCCTGGCGCGCTCCGGACGGCAGCGTCCGCCGCACGCCCGCGCGGCCGCCGATCGAAGACCTGGACCGCCTGCCGTTCGTGACGGACGTCTACGCGCGTCACCTCGAGGTCGAGCGCTACCTCATCGGGTACCTCCAGCACCCGTACGTCTCGCTCTACACCGGCCGGGGTTGCCGCAGCCGCTGCACGTTCTGCCTCTGGCCCCAGACCCTCGCGGGCCACCGCTACCGCACCCGCAGCGTCGACCACGTCCTGCGCGAGATGGAGTCCGCGCGCGCTCTCTTCCCGCAGGTGCGCGAGTTCTTCTTCGACGACGACACCTTCACCGACGACCGCCCGCGCGCGGAGGCCATCGCGCGCGGCCTGGGCCGGCTCGGCCTCACCTGGTCGTGCAACGCGAAGGCGAACGTCCCGCTCGAGACGCTGCAGGCGCTGCGCGACGGGGGCCTGCG
>DATAGA010000372.1:0-4035 GCA_036257215.1 Myxococcota bacterium | reverse complement strand
GCGGTCCTGGTGGAAGAAGCCGTCGAGCCCGTTCCAGCCGTCGAGGAAGTCGGCGAGCTCGCGGCGGAAGGCGTCGGCGTCGCGGCCGAGGTCGAGGTCCACGCCGCGGCGCGGCCCGCTACGCGCGGCCGCCGCGGCCGCGGCCCTTCGCGGACGAGCTCCCCGAGCCGCCCGCGTCGCCGCGCGCGTCGGGCTGCGAGCCGCCTTCGCGGTCGCCGGCGCCGCGCGCTTGCACCTCCGAGCCGCGCTCGCCTCGCCGCGCGTTCGGGTCCGGGTTCCAGCGCGGCGGACGCCGCTCGGCGAACGCGCGCGGCCCCTCCTCGAAGTCCGGGTGCGCCCAGTGCAGGCGCAGCAGCGCCCAGGCGTACTCGAGCGCGTCGCGGTAGCCGCGCTCCTGCGAGCCCCAGACGGCCTGCTTCGAGAGCGCGACCGCCTGCGGCGACGCCTCCGCGATCGCGCGCGCCATCTCGAGCGCCGCGGGCAGGAGGTCCGCCGGGGTGTTCACGAGCTCGTCGACGAGGCCGAGCTCGTAGGCGCGGCGCGCCGGCATGCGGTAGTGGCGCCCGAGGAGCGTCATCCGCAGCGCCGCGCCGAGCGGGAGGCGGCGCGCGAGGCCGACGTTCTCGAGCGCTCCAACCATGCCGACGTGCACGTGCGTGTCCATGAACGCGGCGTTCTCGGACGCGAGCACGACGTCCGCGTCGACCACGAAGTGCAGGCCGGCGCCGACGGCGAGCCCGTTCACGCAGCAGAGCACCGGCTTCCACACGCCGTTCTGGCGCGGCGACCAGAACACGTCCTGATCGAGCGGCAGGTTGTTCGCGACGGCCCCGTCCTCGCCCACCGAGCCGACGTCGAGGCCCGTCGAGAAGTGCTTCTCGCCCGCGGCGCCGACGATCGCGACCCGCACGTCCGGATCCTCGCGCACGTCCGCCCACGCGACGCGCAGGATCTGCTCCATGCGCTTCGTGAGCGAGTTGGCGCGGTCGGGCCGGTCGATGGTGATGCGCGCGACGCCGCCGGCCTTCTCGTAGCGCAGCCCCTCGAGCGGACCGGCGAGGTCGACGTCGCCCTGCCGGGGCGCGCGCGCCAAGGTCAGCCCCCGAGCCCGAGCGGCGCGAGCACGGCGGCCTCGGCGTGCGCGGCGTCGGGCGGGAGCGCGGCCAGCTGGCGCAGCCGGCGCGAGAGGTGGAAGAGCGGGCCCTCGAGCGTGGCGCCGAGGGCCCCGAGCGTCTGGTGGGCGGTGTGCAGCGCGCGCCGGCCCGCGCGCTCGGCCGCGAGGCGCGCGGCAGCGGTGCGCTCGTGCGCCTCGCGCGCCCCCGCGTCGAGCGCCCACGCCGCCGCGCGTACGAGGCCTTCGGCCGCGGAGAGCCGGATGTGGACGTCGGCGAGCGGGTGCGCCACCGCCTGGAACTCGCCGATCGCGCGGCCGAACTGGCGGCGCGCGCGGGCATGCTCGACGGCGACGTCGAGCAGGCGCCGGCCGGCGCCGGCGCTCCACGCGGCGCGCGCGAGGTCCGAGAGCGCGCGCGCCTCGAAGACCGGAGCGAGCGGCGCGACGCGCTCGAGCGCCACGCGGCCGAGCGGCTCGCCGCCGAGGCCCGCGAGCGGAGCGACCGGGGCGCGCGGGCGGGCGAGCCAGGCGCCGTCGCCGTCGAGCTCGACGAACACGTCGGCCACCGGCGCGAAGGGGACGAGCGGCGGCGCACCGACGGCCGCGACGGCCTCGCCGAGCGCGAGCGGTGCGCGCTCGCGCTCCGGCAGCGCGCGCACGGCGAAGACCTGCGCGACGAGCGGGCCCGGGCAGGCGGCCGCGCCGAGCGCCTCGAACGCGGCGGCGAGCCCGCCGGCGCCGCCCTCGCTGCCCGGCTCGGCGAGCGCGAACACCCCGAGCTCGCCGAGGCCGCGCCAGAGCGCGCGCGGGAAGGGAGCGTCGCCGGCGCGCGCGAGCGCCTCGGCGCCCTCGTCGCGGCAGAAGCGCGCGACGGCGGACGCGATGGCGCGCTCCGACTCGTCGAAGTCGAGCTCGAGGCTCACGGTCGTGCGCCCCAGCGCGCGCGCGCGGCGGCGCTCGCGTGCCCGGCGGCGCCGCCGAGCTCGAGGCGCAGCGCCGGCAGCCGCATGCTCCAGACGTGCAGCGCGTGCTCGCGCGTGAAGCCGATCGCGCCCGAAAGCTGGTGCGTCTCGGCGAAGACGCGCTTCGCGGCGTGGGCCGCGTGGGCGGCGGCGATCGCGCAAGCCTCCGCTGGTGCGCCGCGCGCCGCCGCCTCGAGCGCGAGCCAGCGCGAGCCCTCGGTCTGGACGGCGCACCACGCGAGCCGGTGCTGCACCGCCTGGAACGAGGCGATCGCGCGACCGAACTGGCGCCGCTCGCGCAGGTAGCCGAGCGTGGCGTCGAGCGCTCCCTGCATCGTGCCCGCGATCTCGACGGCGAGCGCGAGGCGCCAGCCCGCGCGCAGGCGCTCGGCGGCACCGGGGCCGAGCGACTCGCCGCGGCGCGCGACCGCCGCGTCCACTCGGGCCATCGGGTAGCCGTAGCTCGTCGCGACCGGCTCGGCGTCGCCGGGCGCGAGCGCCAGGACGCGCGCGGCGTCGCCGCGCAGCGCGACGAGCGTGCGCGCGTCGCCCGCGAAGCGCACCGGGCCGGGCAGCGACTCGTCGACGAGCGCGACCGGACCCGGGAGCGCGCGCCCGAGCGCCGCGGGCACGGCCAGCGCCCCCGCCGCCGCAGCGCAGACGCCCGCCGCGCGCGCCACGGCGTGGACGACGAGCGCCGCCTCGAGCAGACCGGCGCCCTCCGCGAGCGCGACGCCCTGGTAGCCGGCCGAGGCGAGTGCCGCGTCGAGCTCGCCGTCGTATGCGCCGGTGCGCGCGAGCGCTGCGGCACGCTCGGCCCCGGCGTGCTTGGCGAGCAGCGCTTCGACCGCGCCGGCGATGGCGCGCTGCTCGTCGTCGAGCTCCAAGTCCATCCCGCGCACCGCCTACTCGCGCGGCAGTCGGAGCCAGCGGCTCGCGATCAGGTTGAGCTGCACCTCGGTCGCGCCCACGGCCACGCCGGCGGTCATCCCCATGCGGAACTGCGCGTCGGCGAAGCTGCCGGCCTCGAAGCCCCCGGATCCCGCCAGCTCGAGCGCGAGGTCCGCGACCCACTGCTCGGCGAACGTGCCGGCCACGCGCGCGACGTTGGTGTCGGCCGTCGGCGCCTCCCCGCGCGCGCGCTGGTCGACCACGCGGTAGGAGAGCAGGCGCGCCGCCTCGCACAGCGCGCGGGCCTCGCCGAGCCGCGCCGCGAGCGCCGGGTCGTCGAGCGCGCCCGGCGGCAGCGCGGCCACCAGCCGGTCGAGCGTGCGCGCGGCCCGCGCGTAGCGCGGCGCGCCGACGCGCTCGTACTGGAGCGCGTAGCCGACGACCTCCCAGCCCTCGCCCTCCGGCCCGAGCCGCGCGTCGGCGGGCACGCGCACCCCGCGGAAGAGCACCTCGTGGAAGTAGCGCTCGCCCACGACCGAGGGGATCTCGCGCACCTCGATCCCCGGAAGCGACATCGGCACGAGCAGCACCGAGAGCCCGCGGTGTCGCGACGACGCCGGGTCGCTGCGCGCGAGGAGGAAGCAGAAGTCCGCGTGGTTCGCGTAGCTGGTCCAGATCTTGCTCCCGTCGACGACGTAGTGGTCGCCGTCGCGGACCGCGCGGGTTCGGAGTGCGACGAGGTCCGAGCCGGCGTCGGGCTCCGAGAACCCCTGACACCAGAAGACGTCGCCGCGCGCGATCCGAGGCAGGTGCTCGCGCTGCTGGGCCTCGCTCCCGTAGCGGAGGATCGTCGGCCCGATCCAGTTGACGTTCATGTACTGCGGCCCGCGCGGCTCGCCGCGCGACCAGAGCTCCTCGCCGAGGATGGCGTGCTGCCACGCGCTCGCGCCGCGACCGCCGACCGAGGCCGGCCAGTGGGGCGTGAGCCAGCCGCGCTCCGCGAGCGCCGCGCAGAAGCCGCGCGAGAACGCGGCCTGCGCCTCGCTCCCGGGGCCGTCCTTCGCGAGC
>DATAGA010000585.1:0-1904 GCA_036257215.1 Myxococcota bacterium | reverse complement strand
CGGCCGTCGACCTCGCGCCGGAAGTGGGCGAGCTGCTCCTCGGTGAGGCGGCCCTCCACGAACGCGCGCGCGTAGATCCCGGGCGCGCTGTGCCCCTGGAAGTAGACGAGGTCGCCGCCTCCGTCCGGGCCCGCGGCCCGGAAGAAGTGGTTGAAGCCGACGTCGTACAGCGTCGCCGCCGATGCGAAGCTCGCGATGTGGCCGCCGAGCTCGCCGTGGCGGCGGTTGGCCTGCACGACCATGGCGAGCGCGTTCCAGCGCACGATCGAGCGGATCCGGTGCTCGAGCCCCGGCTCACCCGGGCTCTTGGCCTCCTCGTGCACCGGGATCGTGTTGACGTACGCGGTCGTCAGCCGGTAGGGCAGCTGGACGCCCGAGCGGCGCGCCTTGTCGATCAGGCGCTCGATCAGGTAGTGGGCGCGCTCGACGCCCTCGCGGGCGAGCACCGAGTCGAGCGCCTCGAGCCACTCCCGAGTCTCGTCGGGATCGGCGTCGGGCGGCCGGTCGACCATGGCGCATCTCCTCGTCACGCGCGGGCGCGGGCGCAGCGGGACCGGGGGCTCGCCAGGGGGACCTCGCCAGGATCGCCGTCGCTCCCCCGCTCGGCAACGGGCGCTCCCGCTTTCTCCATCGGACACCGCGGCCCCGGAGCGGAGCGGAGAGCGCCGGTACCGAGAGTACGCGGCGGCGGCGCCGAGCGGCAGCGCGCGTGCCCGCGGGGCGAGAACCCCGCGCCGCGTGCGCGGCCGCAGGGGCCGTGATACCGAGCGGGCGTGCTGGCGCTCGCGTTCGCGGCGTTCCTCCTCTTCGGCGTCGCGCTCGTGATCGTCGGCGCCAACCAGGCGCCGCTCGCCGCGGCGCTCGGCCTCGACCTCGCGGGTTCGGGCCTGCTCGCGTCGAGCCTCTCGCTCGGGATCGGCGCGGGGGTGCTCTCGACGGGGCCGCTGGTCGACCGCGCGCGGCGGCGCCCGCTCTTCGTCGCCGCCGCGCTCGGCGCGGCCGCCGCGCTCGCCGCCGTCGGACCGGGGGCGGGCTTCGCGCGCGCGCTCGGGGCGCTGCTGGCCCTCGGCGTGTGCCTCGGCGCGTTCGAGACGATCCTCAACACGGCGATCGCAGAGCGCTACGGCGAGCGCTCCGCGCGGCCCCTCACGTTCGTGCACAGCGGGGCCACGCTCGGCGCGGTGCTCGGCGCCCCGCTCCTGGCGGAGATCACCGCGCGCGCCGACTTCGCGGCGAGCTTTCGCGCCACGGCGGCGACCTTCGCAGCCCTCGCCGTCGCCGCCCTCGCGGTCGACCTCGAGCGACGCCGCGCGCCGCCGACGGCAGGGGCGGCTCGCTCGCCGCAGCGGCCGCTCTCGCGGGCGATGGTGCCGTTCGCCGCGGTGGCGGCGTGCTACGTCGGCGTCGAGACCGCGCTCACGCTCTTCGCGCCGCCGTACGCGCGCGACGCGCTCGGCTTGCCGCCGGAGCGCGGGGTGCGCGCGATCAGCGCCTTCTGGCTCGGGCTCCTGCTCGGCCGCGCAGGCTTCCTGCTCCACCGCGGCCCGGTCGACGCGCGCCTCCTCGTCGGCGCGGGCGTCGCCTCGACCGCGGTCCTCGGGGCGGGCGTCGCGCTCGGCGTGCGGGCGCTCGAGGTGTGGGTGGGCCTCGTCGGCCTCGTGCTCGGGCTCGTCTTCCCGGTCTTCGTGATGCTGACGGCGCTGCGCTTCCCGCACGCGCCGGGCACGGCGACCGGACTCGTGACCGGCGCGGGCGCGGCGGGCGGCTTCGCGCTGCCGTGGGTGACGGGCGCGCTCGGCGACGCGGCCGGGGTGCGTGCCGCGGTCGCGTCGTTGGCGGCCTGGTGCCTGGCGCTCGCGCTCGCGGCCGCGCTGGCGCGCCGCGGCGAGCGCGCTCAGCGGGCG
>DATAGA010000348.1:0-2708 GCA_036257215.1 Myxococcota bacterium | reverse complement strand
TTCGAAGCGTCGCTGCTCGACGTCTCGCTCTCGGGCCTCTCGCTCCAGACCGGCATCGCGCTCGCCCAGGGCGAGCCGGTCGAGCTCGAGATCGCGGGGGAGGTGCGGGTGAAGGCGCTCGCTTGGCACGCTCACCGCCTGAACAAGCCCGGCCCTCCGACCTACAAGATCGGGATGATGCTGGCGGAGGTGGGGCCGGACTACGAGCTGCTCGTCGCCCGGGTCGCCCGAGCGCGGCCCGCAACGCGTCGGGCAGGAGGCGCCCAGGCCGAGCCGGGTGCGGTCCGCCCCGAGGCGGCGTCGCCGCCGCGTAGGGTCCAACCGTCCGCGGGGGGCTCTTCGCACGCGTCGCCCGTGACTGGCGCCCCCGGGACGGGCCGCGCCGCCGCTCCCGCCGCGACGCCCGCTCCGCGCCGGGGCCTCCCTCCGCTTCCCACGAAGCGCCCGCCCTGGTGGCGGGTGCGGCTCAAGGAGACGAGCGGCGCGCGCTCGCGCGTCGTCACGCTGGCCGCCGTCTCGCGGGAGGCCGCGGCCGCGGGCTCGTTGGCCGAGGCCGGCCCCGGCTGGCAGGTCGTCGAGGTGGCGCCGACGTCCTAGACCGGCTCCGCGGGCTCCGCGCCGAGCTCGCGCACGAGCGTCTCCTTCAGCAGCGCGAGCTCCGCGTTCAGGATCCCGTCCGAGGCGTACTCGAGCAGCACGGACGAGGCGATGCCGGAGAGCAGCGACAGCGCGTAGTGTTGGAGCACGAGCTGGCGCGCGCGCGGAGCGCGGGCGTCGGCGAAGAGCCGCTGCCAGAGCCGCTTCCAGTCCTGGCGCATGCGCTCGCGCCACTCGTCGCCGACCCGACCGCGGCCCCGGCCCGTCACGTGGCGCAGGATCTCGACGGTGGAGCGGTAGTGCGGGCTCGAGAGGTGCTCGAACGAGCGCTCGACGAAGGAGGAGACGCGCTCGGCGAGCGCCGTGCCCTCGACCGGGATCGACCCGATGCGCTCCGCGAGGCGGCGGAACGAGTCGTCGAGCACCGCGACGAGGATTCCGTCCTTGCCGCCGAAGTGGTGCTGCACCGCGCCCCACGTGACGCCGGCGCGGCGCGCAATCTCCGGCGCCGTCGTCCGCGCGAGGCCGACCTCCGCGATGCTCGCGACGACGGCGGAGAGCAGCTTCTCGCGCGTCTCGGCGGTGCGCTGCGCGTGCGTGCGGCGCGCCCGGACGGGCGGCTTGCGCGGCCCGCGCCGCGCCGCTCGCGCTTGCGTCGCCTCGCCCATCGCGCCTCCGGTTTTCCCGAGGGGAAGAAGAGCGTCCCTTCGTGGACCTCGGGTGCAGCGTCGCCTCGGTGGACCGCAGGCTAGCGCATTTACGTTGCGCGCTCAATGTAAATCGTGGTAGCGTGTGTGTCCCGTCGCGCGGCGCGCGTCCAGGAGCCCGCTTGGTCGCCTACGACCCCTACGCGTACGAGGTCCACGAGGATCCGTACCCGGTCTACCGCGCGCTGCGCGCCGAGGCGCCGGTCTACCGCAACGAGGCGCTCGGCTTCGTCGCGCTCTCCCGCCACGCCGACGTCCTCGCCGCCTTCAAGGACACGGAGACGTTCTCGAGCCGCTGCGGCGTCTCGCTCGACCGCGACGCCTTCCACGAGAACGCAAGGGCGACGATGTCGTTCCTCGCGATGGACGCGCCGCGGCACACGCGGATGCGCGCGCTGGTCTCGCGCGGCTTCACGCCCCGCCGCGTCGCCGAGCTCGAGCCGCGCGTACGCGCGCTCGCGGCCGAGCACCTCGGCGCGGTGGCCGGCGCGGGCCGCTGCGACTTCATCCGCGACTTCGCGGGAAAGCTGCCGATGGACGTGATCAGCGAGCTGCTCGGGGTCCCGGAGGAGGACCGCGCCCAGCTGCGGACCTGGGCCGACCTCGTCGTGCACCGCGACGAGGGCGTCCAGGGCATGCCGCCGGCCGCGACGGGCGCCGCGCTCCGGATGCTCCAGTACTTCAACGCGATGCTGGCCGACCGGCGCGAGCGCCCACGCGACGACCTCACCGGCGCGCTCCTGCACGCCGAGATCGACGGCGACCGCCTCTCGGACCGCGAGATCATCGGCTTCCTCTTCCTCATGATCGTGGCGGGCAACGAGACCACGACGAAGCTCCTCGGCAACGCCCTCTACTGGCTCTCGCGCAACCCCGAAGAGCGCCGGCGCGTCGAGGCGGACGCGGGGCTCGTGCCGGCCTGGGTCGAGGAGACGCTGCGCTACGACAACTCGACGCAGGCTCTCGCGCGGATCCTCGCCCGCGATGTCGAGCTCCACGGCCAGAAGCTGCGCGAGGGCGAGAAGATCGTGCTGCTCGTCGGCTCGGGGAACCGGGACGAGCGCGCGTTCCCCGAGCCCGACCGCTTCGACCTCGGCCGCGACACGACGCGCAGCCTCGCCTTCGGCCAGGGCGCGCACTTCTGCCTCGGTGCCGCGCTCGCGCGGCTCGAGGGCCGCATCGCGCTCGAGGAGACGCTGCGCCGCCTGCCGGGCTTCGAGGTCGAGCCCGAGGGGCTCGTGCGCGTCCACTCCGTGAACGTCCGCGGCTTCGCCGCCATGCCGATCCGGTGGAACGCGTGAGCGGGGCGCCTCGCACGGCGCTCGTGACCGGCGCCTCGTCGGGGATCGGCGCGGCCACCGCCGTCGAGCTCGGCCGGCGCGGCTGGCACGTCGCGCTCGGGGC
>DATAGA010000332.1:0-8331 GCA_036257215.1 Myxococcota bacterium | reverse complement strand
GATGAAGGGAGCGTGCGCCGGAAAGCGCATCCTGATCGAGGGTCACACGGAGTCGTCCGGCGACGCGGCGGCCGACCAGGCCATCTCCGAGCGGCGGGCTGCCGAGGTGAAGGCCCAGCTCGTCAAGCGAGGCGTCCCCGCTAACGCGCTGGACACGAAGGGGCTCGGCTCGAGCCGGCCGTTCACGAAGGACCCGGCGCAGGAGAAGCTCAACCGCCGCGTCACGTTCCTCGTCGAGGGCGAGTAGAGGCGGCGGCGCCGTGCAGCGCTTCGCCTTCCGCAAGCGTGGGCCGCCGGCCGGGTCGCGGCCGGGCGTGCTCGCGCTGCCCGAGTGTCCGTCTCCCCGCCGCATCCACCTGATCGACTACTCCCCCGAGCGGGTCGACGAGCGCGACGTCGCGGACGTCGAGGTGCTCGCGCCGTATAGGACGAGCGCGTCCGTGAGCTGGATCGAGGTCGAAGGGCTCGGTGACGAGGCCGGGCTGCGCCGGCTCGGCGAGCTGTTCGGGATCCACCCGCTCGCGCTCGCCGACGTCGTGAACGCGCCGCAGCGGCCGAAGACCGAGACGTACGAGAACCACGACCTCGTGATCTGCCACATGGCGCGGCTCGGCGAGGACGACGACACCTGTCAGGTCGAGCAGGTGAGCTTCGTGGTCGGCAAGACCTTCGTGCTCAGCTTCCAGGAAGGCCACGAGGACGTCTTCGATCCGGTGCGTACGCGCATCCGCGAGGGCGCGCTAGTCCGCGCGCAGGGCTCGGACTACCTGGCCTACGCGCTGATCGACACCCTGATCGACGGCTACTACCCGGTGCTCGAGGCGATCGGCGAGGAGCTGGAGCAGCTCGAGGATGCGGCGGTGAGCCGCCCCGTGCCGGCCACCATGGCCCAAATCCACGCCGCCCGCCGGCTCATCCTGACGCTGGGCCGGACCATGCGACAGCAGCGCGACGCGGTGAACGCCCTCGTGCGCGGCGAGAGCCCGCGCATCGGGCCGGAAGTACGCGTGTACTTCCGCGACGCCTACGACCACGCCGTGCAGATCAGCGACGTGCTGGAGACCTACCGCGAGCTCGCGATCAGCTTGATGGAGGTCTACCTCTCGAGCGTGAGCAACCGCATGAACGAGGTGATGAAGGTCCTCACGATCATCTCGACGATCTTCATCCCGCTCACGTTCATCGTGGGCGTGTACGGCATGAACTTCGAACACATGCCCGAGCTCTCGAAGCGCTGGGCCTACCCGGCGCTCTGGGTGCTGATGATCTCGATCGGCGTCGCGATGTGGTTCTACTTCCGCCGCAAGGGCTGGGTGGGAGCGGGCGCCGCGCAGGACGCGGAGCCCGAGGCATAGGCCGAGCGATCCTCGTTCTCGGGGCGGACGGCTCGCTCGGCCGCGCCGTGTGCGCGGGCCTCGCGCGCTGGCTGCCGGACGCGCCGGTCGTGCCTGCGTCGCGCCGGGCGCGCGGGCCGGCGGCTGCGCGGGTCGACGTGCGCGACGCGGCGTCGCTGCGCGCCGTGCTCGTGCGCAGCGGCGCCGCTGCGCTCGTGGACGCGGTCGGCCCGTACGAGTACGACCCGGGGCCGCTCGTCGCCGCGTGCGCCGACGCCGGCGTTCCCTGGATCGACCTCGCCGACCGCGAGCGGTTCCTCGCGCGCGCGGAGGCGGCGGCCGGCGCAGCGCCCGTCGCGAGCGGTGCGTCCGCGGCGCCGGGGCTCGTCGAGGCGTTCGCCGCGGCGCTCGCCCGGCGCGGCGAGGTGGCGCGCCTCGCGAGCTGGTTCAGCGTCGGCTCGCGCAAGGACGTCTCCGCGGCGCTGCTCTACGCGCTCCTGCGCCCTCTCGGCCGCGCGCTGCCGGAGGCGCCCGCGCTCGCCGTGCCGGGCGCGCCGGTCGGGCGCGACGTGCTCGGCGCGACGTTCTGGTTCGGCCGCCACGCGTGGCCGCGCGGCGCGGGCGGCGCGCGGGTCGGGTCGCGCCGCGTGGAGATCTCTCATCACGTCGGCATGGATCGGCGCGGCCAGCAGCGCGCGCTGCGCGCGCTCGCTCCCGCGCTCGGCGCGCTGCCCGAGCGCGTGCTCTGGCCGCTCTGTCGCGCGGCACGCCCGCTCGCGCCGTGGATCGCGCGTCTCGGCGGCGAAACGGGCGCGCTGCGCGTCGAGGCGCTCGACGGCGCGGGCCGGGTCGTCGACCGAATCGAGGTGCGCGCACTGCGCGGCCTCGAGCTCGCGGCCCTCCCCGCCGTCTGGGCCGCGGAGGCGTTGGCCGCGGGCCCCTCGCCCCGGCGCGGCGCGCTGGCGCTCCACGAGCTGTGGCCGCCCGCCGCGCTCGCCGCGCGCATGCGCGAAGCGGGCTGGGACGTGGCTGGACTTTGAACGGCCGGCCGATAGCCTCCCGTCACCGTCGGAGGAGCTCCCCTTTGGACACGCCGCCGCAGACGACGACCGCCGGGCCCGACGCCTCCAGCCCCGCCGCGGCCGGCGAGCCGCTCGCCTACGACGTCGCGGTCGCCGGCGGCGGCGTCGGCGGGCTCGCGCTCGCGACGCGGCTCGCGCGCGCGGGCCACCGCGTCGCGGTCGTCGAGCGCACCCGCGCCGGCACGTTCCGCGTCGGAGAGTCGCTCGATTGGGAGGCCCCCGTCTTCCTCGGCCGCCTCGGCTTCGACGTCTCGCGCTGGGTCGAGGAGGGCAAGGCCACCTTCAAGGGCGGCGCGGTCGTCTCGAACGTCGCGCAGCCGCGCGTGCGCGCCGAGATCGGCTTCGCCGCGCCGTTCCGCTTCCTCATGACGCTCGTGGGCCGCTCGCACAGGACGATCCACGCCAACCGCGAGATGATCGACATCGACCTCTTCGACGCCGCGCGCGCGGCCGGCGCGGATCTCCTTTCGGGCAAGGTGCGCCGGGTCGAGCACGCGGGCGAGGCCGTCGACGGCCTCGTTCTCGACGACGGCCGGGGCCTGCGCGCGAAGTACTACGTGGACGCGACGGGTGCGTCCTCGCTCTTCCGGCGCACGTTCGGCATCGGGCAGGACGACATCGGGCCGCGCAAGGTCGTCGTGCGGGCGCGCTTCGAGCACCTCTACGACGGCCTCGGCACGCGCATCCGCACCGACGACACGCTCTCCGAGCCCGCCTGGATCTGGGACATCAACGTGTCGGACCGCGTGACCGACATCGGCATCGTGGTCGCCGAGCGGGACTTCGCCGCGCTCCGCAAGCGGCTCGGCTCCGTGCGCGAGGTGTTCCTGCACCAGTGCCTGAAGCACGACGACCTCGACTGGGTCGAGGCGCTCGTCGACGAGGACACCGAGCTCTGGACCTGCTCGTTCCAGGACATGGTCTCCCACCGCAGCTCCGGGCCGAACTGGATCGCCGTCGGCGAGGCCGCATTCGTCGTCGACGCGATCCTCTCGAGCGGCTTCACGATGTCGCTCCGCACCGGCTTCCGCGCCTCGGACCTGATCGGCGAGGCGCTCGCGCGGAACTCCGCCGAGCTCGATCCGCTCGGACGCCGGATCTACCACGAGAAGACGCGGGCGCAGGTGCGCACGATCGACGGCCTGATCGACGTGCTCTGGTACCGGGGCCGGCTGCGCGAGCACTACTCGCTCATGCTCAACGTGGTCTCGATCCTCTTCTTCAACTTCAACCTGAACCACCTGCACACGCGCTTCACGCCGCGCAGCCGGCTCGGGTTGCGGGCGCTGCTCCTGCTTCACGCGGGGATCGACCGCTTCGTGCGGGCGTACGACCGCCGGCTCCAGGCGCTCGCGCGCCGGCGCGGCCGCTGGAACCCGCACTTCGCCCCGGCGATCGCGCGCGAGGCCGCGCTCGAGGCGTAGCCGCCCCCGCGCGTGCGTCAGGCCGCAGGCGTCCGCGCGCCGAGGGCGAACGAGTGGAAGCGCACCCCGCTCCGGTCGCCCGACATCAGGTCGAGCGCCTCGACGCGGAAGGAGCGCCCGAAGTGCAGCGTCGAGAGCGAGGGCCACGCGGCGGGCAGGCGCTCGGCGAATGCGGGGTGCACGAGCGTCACGTGGAGCGTGAGGCGGCGGCGCGGGACGAACGGCGGCGCCAGCAGGCGTCCGCGCAGGCGGTCGACGGTTCCGCTCGGATCGCGAACGGAGAGGTAGGCCCCGACCGCAGGCGCGCGGAAGCGGCGCACGCCCTCCAGCACGAGCTCGAAGGGGAGCTCCGCCGCGGTCGCCTCGGCGAGGCGCTCGCGCAGGAGCGAGGGATCGTCGGCCTCGTCGTGGTAGACGAGGGTCGCGTGCGCGGGGTTGCCGACCACGAGCTCGGGCGTGAAGCGGCGCCGGATGGCGTCGACCTCCTCGCGCAGCGGATCGGGCAACGTGACGCGGACCTGCTCGCGCAGCGGGGACTCCTCGGGGTGCGAGTATTGCCGCGCGCAGGCCGCCGTGGTATACCGGAGCGTCCCATGAAACGGAACCCCAATTCCGCCGCCGCGCCGCGCGGCGTCCTCTCGTGAAGCGCGTCCGCTCGAAGTGAGCGGGGCCGATCCAGGCCCGCCACGAGGGCCGCGGACGCGAACCGTCCGCGGCCCTCGCGCTTTCGGAGCTCGCCTTGGATCCGGCCATGACCACCACTACGCCGCCCACCTCGTCTGCCCCCGTCGCGTCCGCCGTCGCGCCCGCGCCGAGCCGCACCGCGCCCGCCGGCGGCATCGCAGAGGTCGCGCGCCTCGCGTACCCGATCGTGCTGACCCAGATCTCCCAGACGGTGATGCACGTCGTCGACTCGATCTTCGTCGGCCGCCTCGGGGCCGCGGAGCTCGGCGCCCTCGGCTTCGCGAGCATCTGGCTCTGGACGATCTTCAGCGTCTTCAGCGGTACGGCGACGGGGGTCCAGACCTTCGTCTCGCAGGCCTGGGGCGCCGGGGAGGAGAAGAGCTGCGGCCGCTACGGCTGGCAGGGGTTCTACGCCATCGTGCCGGCCGCGCTGCTCGCCGTCCTCGGTTTCGCCGTGGTGGCGGAGCCGCTCTGGAGCGCGCTCGGCGCGACGCCCGAAGTGCGCGAGCACGCGCTCGCGTACGCCCGCATTCGCCCGTTCGGCTTCGCGGGGCTCGCGATCTGGATGGTGCTCGCCTCGTTCTTCCGGGGCGTAGGCGACACGCGCACGCCGCTCGTCGCGACGCTCGTCGCGAACGCGGCCAACGCGGCGCTCGCCTACGGCCTCGTGCTCGGGCACTTCGGGCTCCCGGCGCTCGGCGTGAAGGGCGCCGCCCTCGCGACCTCGACGGCCGAGTGGGTCGGCGCCGGGATGCTCGTCGCCGCCTTCCTCGGCCGCCGCTCGCGCGTCCGCTTCGGCACCGGCTTCGCGACGCCCGACGCGGGGGCGATCCGACGCTTCCTGCGGACCGGCGCGCCGATCGGCGGGCAGTGGTTTCTCGACATGGCGGCCTTCGCGCTGTTCACGAGCCTCGTCGCGCGCATGGGCAACGCTTCGATGGCCGCCACCCAGGCGATGATCTCGCTGCTCTCGCTCTCGTTCATGCAGGCGATCGGGATCGGCCTCGCGGCGACGACACTCGTGGGCCGCTACAAGGGCGCCGGCAACCTCGAGGCGGCCGAGCGCAGCTACCGCTCCGCCATGCGGCTCGCGATCGTCCTCGCGGTGGGCGTCGCGACGCTGTTCGTGCTCGCGCCCGACGCGCTGATGCGGATGTACGTGGCGGATCCGGACGTGATCGCGCTCGGGCGGCCGCTCCTCGCCCTCGGCGCGGCGTTCCAGCTCTTCGACGCGCTCCAGATCGTGGTCGGCGGCGCCCTGCGCGGCGCGGGCGATACGCGCTGGCCGTTCCTCGCGCAGACCGGCCTCGCGTGGGCGGTGCGGCTGCCGCTCGCGTGGCTCTTCGCGGTGACGCTCGGCTACGGCGTGGTCGGGGCGTGGTACGCGGAGTTCGTCTTCATCCTGAGCCTCGCGGGCGCGCTGCTCCTGCGCTTTCGCGGCGGCGCGTGGAAGACGGTCCGGATCTAGCCGACGCAGCCCGCGAAGCCGGCTGGTCGGCGAGTCCGGCTGCGAAAGGGAAGCGCCCGCGCGGGAGTGGCGGCTCGCGATGCGAGCGCGAGGGGACGCCGCGCGGGCCGTCGCGTACCCTCCGCGCCGGGGGGACGACCATGCGAGCGGTCCAGCTCGCGGCCGCTGCCGCGGCCGCGCTCCTCGCCGCCGCCTGCGCCTGGCTCGTGCCGGGGGCACACGGCAGCGAGCCGGGTGCGACGGGGAGCGCCATGGCCGAGATCGTGGCGGCCCTGCGCGTCGCGCTCCCGCTCTCGCTCTCGGCCTCCCGCTTCGAGGATCCGGCGAACCGCCGCGCGCTCGACGCGTCGCTCGGCGCGCTGCGCGAGGGCGCGCAGGAGCTCGAGAGCCACGGCCGCAGCCAGGACGCGAGCTTCGCGTACCTGAGCCGCTCGCTCGCCCGCGACGCGGAGGACATCAAGCGCCGCTTCGACGCCGGACGGCTCGACGAGTCGCGCTTCCTGCTCGGAGCGCTGGTCGAAGACTGCGTCGGCTGCCATTCGCGGCTCCCGAGCGCCGAGGACAGCGGGCTCGGCGCCGACCTCTACCGGCAGGTCGACACGACCGCGCTGAGCCCGCTCGAGCGGGCGCGGCTCGAGGTCGCGACGCGGCAGTTCGAAGCCGCGCTCGAGCGCTACGAGGCGCTGCTCGCGGCGCCGGACGCGAGCCCCGCGGAGCTCGACGTCGAGGGCGTGATCGCCGACTACCTGACGGTCGCGATCCGCGTGAAGCAGGACCTGCCGCGGGCGCGCGCGACGCTGGCGAAGCTCGCGGCGCGCCGCGACGTGCCCTCGTACCTCGCGACGCTGCTGCGCGGCTGGGTCGCGGCCTGCGAGTCGCTCGCCGGCAGCCTCGACGCGGCGGACCCGCTCGCCGAAGCGGTGCGCGTCGCCGAGCGCGGCGCCAAGCTCGAGCGCTTCCCGCGCGACCGCGCGGCGTTCGTGCACGAGCTCGTCGCGTCGAGCCTCCTGCTGCGCCACGTGGCGGCCCATCCCGACCCCTCGCTCGAGAACGCGCAGGCCTACTTCCTGCTCGGCGTGGCCGAGCTCTCGAGCGGGCGCTCTCTGTGGCTCTCGGCTGCGCAGGACTACCTCGAGACCGCGATCCGCATGGCCCCCGGCTCCGACTGGGCGAAGCGCGCGTACGTCGTGCTCGAGGAGGAGACGCTCGCGGACTACTCGGGCTCGGGCGGCGTCCACGTCCCGCCCGACGTGCGCGAGTCGCTGCGCGAGCTGCAGCGCGAGGCGGTGGGTGGCGAGGGCGGCGCCGCGCCTCCCTCGGCCGAGCACGCGGACCCGGGCGGCGACGCGGCGGACGGCGACGCGCCGGCGGATCCCGCCGCCGACTAGGAGTGCGACGCTGCGTCGACGGCGCGGCTCCAGAGCACCTCGCGGCCACCGGGGTAGAGCGCGTGGGAAACCGGCGCGAAGCCTTCAGACCGGTAGAGCTCGTGCGCGGAGCGGTTGCCCTCGTTGGTGTTCAGGTTCAAGCGCAGCGCGCCTCGCGCCGCGGCGCGGGCCAGCGCGTGGCGCAGGAGCGCGCGGCCGACCGAGCGGCGCCGCGCGCCGGGGAGGACGAACAAGTCCTCGAGCCGCGCCTCGAGCCCCGCCGCCCAGACCGACGTCACGAACCAGCTCTGCGTGTAGCCGACGGCCTCCCCGTCGAGTCGAGCGACGCCGAACTCGACCGCGGGATCGCGCAGCGCCCGAGGCAGGTGCAGTCGGATGTCGACGTCGCTCGGAGCCGTCGCCTTCAGGTGATCCCGAAAGCCCGCGACGAGGCGACCCAGCTCGTCCGCGTCGGACGGCTCGGCACGGCAGACGCGGACATCGCTCATGGCCCCCTCCCTGCCCGCTAGAACGCCTCCTCCCACGGCTTCGAGAGCCGCGTGGCGGAGTTGATGAGGCCGACCATCGAGTAGGTCTGCGGGAGGTTGCCCCACGGCTCGCCGGTCGCGGGGTCGAGGTCTTCGGAGAGGAGGCCCGCGCCGTTGCGGCGCGCGAGCATGTTCTCGAACAGGTCCCGCGCCTCGGCGCGGCGGCCGAGGGCGTGCAGAGCGTCCACGTACCAGAAGGTGCAGACGTTGAACGCCGTGTGGGGCTGGCCGAAGTCGTCGGCCACGGCGTAGCGGAACAGGTACGGCCCCCGGCGCAGGTCGTTCTCCACGGCGGCGACCGTCCCGGCGAAGCGGGGGTCCCCGGGCTTCAGGAACCCGAGCTCGTGCAGGAGCAGCAGCGTGGCGTCGGTCGTGTCGCCGCCGAAGGTCGCGGCGAAGCTGCCGCGCGCGGGGTTCCACGCGC
>DATAGA010000320.1:0-1753 GCA_036257215.1 Myxococcota bacterium | reverse complement strand
CGCAAGTACGTCGGCCGCGAAGGCGACGTCGTGGGAATGACGACCTACGGCGAGTCGGCGCCCGCGGGCGCGCTGTTCGAGTACTTCGGCTTCACGCCGCAGCGCGTCGCCGACGCCGTGCGCGGGGTGCTCGGAGGGCCGGGGCGCGGCGCGGCGCGGCGCGGGTAGGCGCCGATCCGCGCGCGCGTCAGCGCGCGTACTTCTCGAGCTCTCGCTTCAGGTCGCGCTTCAGGATCTTGCCGTTCGCGTTGCGCGGGAGCGGCTCGCCGCGGAGCTCGATGCGGACCGGCACCTTGAAGGCCGCGAGCTTCGAAGCCACGTGGTCCTGGAGCTCCCGCTCGCTAACCTGCTTGCCGGGCACGACCTGGACGACAGCGCCGACCTCTTCGCCGAGCACCTTGTGCGGGATGCCGACCACCGCCGCGTCCATCACCGCCGGGTGCTCGTAGAGCACCGACTCGACCTCGACGCAGTAGACGTTCTCGCCGCCGCGGATGAGCATGTCCTTCGCGCGGTCCACGAGGTAGAGGAAGCCGTCCTCGTCGACGCGCCCGACGTCGCCCGAGCGCAGCCAGCCGCCCGGGAAGCTCTCGGCGGTGGCCTCGGGGTTGCGCCAGTAGCCCTTCACCACGTTCGGCCCGCCGATCCACACCTCGCCGATCTCTCCGATCGGCACCTCGCGGCCCGCGTCGTCGCAGATCTTGACGTCGACGACGGGAACGGGCGCGCCAACGCTGTCCGGGTGCAGGACGTAGTCCGCGCCCCCGATCAGCGTCGTGACCGACGAGGTCTCGGTGAGGCCGTAGCCCTGGCCGGGAGAGGACGCCGGAAACGCCTCGCGAATGCGGCGCACGAGCTCCGGGGCCGCCGGGGCGCCGCCGTAGCCGACGCTCTGCACGCTCGAGAGGTCGCGCGTCGAGAAGTCGGGGTGCTCGAGCACCTGCCACACCATCGCGGGGACGCCGCCGAAGCTCGTGATGCGCTCGCGCTCGATCAGCTCGAGCGCGCGCGCGGGATCCCACTTGAACATCATGACCAGCTTTCCGCCGAAGGCGAGGTTGCCGCAGAGCACGGCGTGGCAGCCGGTCGCGTGGAAGAGCGGGACGGAGAGAAGCTGCGCGGCCTGGGGCCGCGGCGCCGTCGGGTCGGGCGGCTTCTGTCCGCTGCGCAGCAGCGTGCGCACGTTGCCGTAGGCGAGCGAGACGACGTTGCCGCAGATGTTGCGGTGGGTGCCGAGCGCGCCCTTCGGGCGGCCGGTCGTACCCGACGTGTAGAACAGGGTCGCCTCGTCGTCGGGTGCGAGCTCCACGGCGGGAAGGGCGGCCTCTGCACCGGACCGGCCGATCAGGTCCTCGAAGCGCTGGTGCTCCGGCGGGAGCGGCTCCTCGTCGGCGCGGACGACGACGACGTGGCGCAGGTCCGGCAGCGCGCGCAGGTGGGGCGCGATGCGCGCGGCGCGCTCCGCGTCGCAGAAGAGCACGGACGCGCCCGAGTCCCGCAGCCCGTACTCGAGCTCGTCGCCGGTCCACCAGGCGTTGAGCGGCACCGCCACGGCGCCGACCGCCGTCGCGCCGAAGAATGCCATAGGCCACTCGGGGAAGTTGCGCATCGCGATCGCGACGCGGTCGCCCTTCGCGACACCGAAGCGCTCGACGAGGACGCGTCCCACGGCGGCGGCGGCGCGCCAGTGGTCCTGGAACGCAAAGCGCTCGTCCTCGTAGACGAGGAACGTCTTGTCGCCGTGGAGGCGCGA
>DATAGA010000276.1:0-2783 GCA_036257215.1 Myxococcota bacterium | reverse complement strand
GATGCTCCTCGTCGCGCTGCTCGGCACCGCGCTCGCGCGCGAGCTGCGGATCGCGGGCGAGCGGCTGCAGGAGAGCGCGACCAGCCTCGCGCGCCTGCGCGACCTCCACGAGCGCACGGTCGGGAGCCTGACCAGCGGCCTTCTCACGACGGACCTCGACGGGCGCATCCGCTCGTTCAACCCGGAGGCGGAGCGCATCACCGGGCTCGCCGCCCGCGAGGTGTACGGGCGCGACCTCGACGAGGTCCTTCCCGGGGCGCGCGCGATCGCCATGGCGCCGGCGGCGTCTCGCGGCCGCGTGCGCGCGCGCATGCCGTTCCGCGACCGCGCCGGCCAGGAGCGCCGCCTCGGCCTCTCGGGCTCGATCCTGCGCTCGGCGGACGGGGCGCCGGACGGCCACGTCGTGATCTTCCAGGACGTGAGCGACGTCGTGCGCATGGAGGCGGAGCTCCGGCGCTCCGAGCGGCTCGCCGCGACCGGGCAGCTCGCCGCCAACATGGCGCACGAGATCCGCAACCCTCTCGCCGCGATCTCCGGCTCGCTCGAGATGCTGCGCGACGAGCCGGCCCGCGGCGTCGACGGCGGGCAGCGCCGCCGCCTCTTCGACATCGCGCTGCGGGAGGTCGAGCGCCTCGACCACCTGATCGCCGACTTCCTCGAGTACGCGCGGCCGGCCGCCGCGGAGCCGGCGCCCGTCCTCGTCGGCCCCGTGGTGGAGGACGTCGTCAAGATGTTCGAGGCCTCGCGCCCCGCGGGCGTCGCGCTCTCGATGGCCGTGCCCGCGGACTGCACCGTCCTGGCCGACTCGCGCCAGCTGCGCCAGGCGCTCTGGAACCTCGTCCTCAACGCCGCGCAGGCGATGCCCGCCGGCGGCTCGATCCGCGTCGAGGCGCGCAGGCTCGCCGAGCCGCCTCAAGGGGTCGATCCGCAGCGCCGAAACGCTCGCGACGAGGAGGCGCGCTGCGTGGAGATCGCGATCGCCGACACGGGCGTGGGCATTCCGCCCGAGGTCCTCGAGCGCGTCTTCGAGCCGTTCTTCACCACCAAGCGCGCCGGCTCGGGCCTCGGCCTCCCCACCGTGCACCGCATCGTCGAGAACCACGGCGGCAGCCTCGCGCTCGAGAGCCGGACCGGCGCGGGGACGACCGTGCGCGTGCGCCTCCCCGCCGCCCGAGACGCCGCGTGACGGCCAAGGCGCGCATCCTCGTCGTCGACGACGAGCAGAGCATGCGGGAGTTCCTCGAGATCTTCTTCCGCGGCGACGGCTACGACGTGACGACGACCGGCGACGTCGGCAGCGCGCTCGTCGCGCTCGACTCGGATGACTACGACGTTGTGATCAGCGACCTCCAGATGCCGAACCGGAGCGGGCTCGAGCTGCTGCACGCGGTGAAGGAGAAGGCGCCGGAGACCGTGGTCATCATGATCACCGCCTTCGCGACGGCCGAGACCGCGATCACCGCGATGAAGCAGGGCGCGTACGACTACGTCACGAAGCCGTTCAAGGTCGACGAGCTGCGGCTCGTCGTCGAGAAGGCGCTCGAGAAGCGCCTCCTCGCCACCGAGAACCAGCGGCTCCGCAGCGAGCTGCGCAAGGAGACCCGTCGCCGCCACCTCGTCGGCAGCAGCCGCGCGATGCAGCAGCTCTACGAGATGGTCGCCCGCGTGGCCGACACCCGAACGAACGTCCTGATCCAGGGCGAGAGCGGGACGGGCAAGGAGCTCGTCGCGCGCGCCATTCACGATCAGAGCGAGCGGCGCGAGCAGCCGTTCGTCGCGATCAACTGCGGCGCCATTCCGGAGACGCTGCTCGAGTCCGAGCTGTTCGGGCACGTGAAGGGCGCGTTCACCGGCGCCGTGCAGAACAAGGCCGGCCTCTTCGAGACCGCCCACCGCGGCACTCTCTTCCTCGACGAGATCGGCGAGATCCCCTCGGCGCTCCAGGTGAAGCTCCTGCGCGTGCTGCAGGACAAGGCCGTGCGTCGCGTCGGCGGTACGTCGGACCACCAGGTCGACGTGCGCATCGTGGCGGCGACGAACCGCCGGCTGGAGGACGAGGTCGCGGCCGGCCGCTTCCGCGAGGACCTCTACTACCGGCTCAACGTGATCCAGATCGGCCTCCCGCCGCTGCGCGAGCGGACGGAGGACATCCCGCTCCTCGTCCAGCACTTCGTGGAGCGCTACGCCGCCGAGCTCGGCAAGGCGGTGCGGGGCTTCTCGGACGCCGCACTTGCGCGGCTCGCGGGCCACCCGTTCCCGGGCAACGTGCGCGAGCTCGAGAACCTCGTGGAGCGGGCGGTGGCGCTGTGCACCTCGGAGACCATCGGGCCCGAGAGCCTGCCGCCCTCCGTGCTCGAGCCCGCCTCGAAGGCGGCGGCGCCGAAGCTCCCGCTCGAGGGCGCGAACCTCGACTCGCTCGTGAGCGAGTTCGAGCGCGGCCTGCTCGAGGAGGCGCTGCGCCAGAGCCGCGGCGTGAAGAAGCGCGCTGCCGCGCTCCTCGGGATCTCGTTCCGCTCGTTCCGCTACCGGCTCGAGAAGCTCGGGATGGACGAGCCGACGACCGAGGAGTAGCCCGGCCGGGGCGCGCGCCATGGAGGGGCGACCCGCCGCGCGCTCGGGGATCCAGGCCGAGGTCCTGACGAGCCTCGGCCTCGTGATGGTGCTCTCGAGCGCGGTGCTCGCAGCGATGCTCGTCGCGCACCACGAGCGCACGGTGCGCGAGCTCGTCGGGCGCGCGCTCGTCGCGGAGGCCCGCGCCCACACGCCCGCCCTCCAGGGGTTCG
>DATAGA010000578.1:0-3966 GCA_036257215.1 Myxococcota bacterium | reverse complement strand
CCGGGGGCGCCTCGCCTCGGGGCTCTCGCGGCGGCGGCGCCAGCAGGCGCGCGAGCGCGACGGCGTCGTCGAAGCGCTCGCAGATCACGAGGCGGCCCTCCTCGCTCTCCCAGCCGGCGCGGGCGAGGAGCGCGGCGGGCTGCGGGTTCACGCCGCCGAGGATCACGGCGATCCCGTGGCGGGCGAGCCGCTCGACGGTGGACTCGAGGTTCACGAGCCCGGTCGCGTCCATGACGGGGACGTCGCGCACGTCGAGGAGCACGGTGCGAACGTGGGAGTCGACCGCTTCGAGCGAGCCCATCGCCTTCTGCGCCGCGCCGAAGAAGAGGGGACCTCCGATGTCGTAGACCACGACGCCGGGCGGGAGCGGCGGCGAGATCTCGGCGTGGGCGCGGCCGACGAGCGTCACCGTCGACATCTCGGCCATGCGGCGCATGAAGAGGAGGGCCGCGAGGACGATTCCCACCGTGACCGCGACGACCATGTCGAACACGACGGTGAGCGCGAAGCAGACGAGCAGCACCACGACGTCGCTGCGAGGCGCGACGCGGAGGACGTGGCGGAAGTGGCGGAGCTCGCTCATGTTCCAGGCGACGACGAGGAGCAGCGCCGCCAGCGCGGCCATCGGCAGCCGGCCGAGCAGCGGAGCGAGCGCCAGGACCGCGAGCAGCACGAAGCCCGCGTGGAAGAACGCGGCCATCGGCGAGCGCGCGCCGGCGCGGACGTTGGTGGCCGTGCGCGCGAGGGCGCCCGTTGCGGCGAAGCCGCCGAAGAGCGGCGCGAGCACGTTGCCGACGCCCTGCGCGAGGAGCTCGGAATCCGGGTCGTGGCGGGCCCCGCCCGATGCGTCGGTGGTCATGCCGTCGGCGACGACCGCGGAGAGCAGCGACTCGATCGCGCCGAGCATCGCGATGGCAAAGGCGGGCGGAAGGAGGTCGCGCAGGAGCGCCAGCGAGAACCCGACCGGGCGTCCGTCGGGCCCGGGCAGGTCCCACGGCCACGCGAAGAGCGGCGGCGTGCGCGGGATGCCTGGGACGAGACCGCCGCCGCCCGGGTGGGAGAAGCGCGTCGAGATCGTGTCGACCGCGAAACCGGGCACGGCCTCCGCGAGGAGCCACGCCGCGGCGCCCGCGACTCCGAGCGCCGCGAGGGGCGCGGGCACGCGCGTCCCGAGCCGCGGCCAGAGCGCGAGCACGGCCAGGGTGCCCGCGCCGATCGCGAGCTCGTCGCCCTGCACGGTCGGCAGCGCGGCGGCGAGCGCCTGCACGCGCTCCAGGTAGTGCGCCGGCAGCTCCGGCACGTGGAGGCCGAGGAGGTCCTTCACCTGGAGCGTCGCGATCACGAGCGCGATGCCAGCGGTGAAGCCGGTGGTCACCGGGTGCGGCACGAAGCGGATGAGCGCGCCGAAGCGCAGCGCGCCCATCGCGACGAGCAGCACCCCCGCCAGCATCGATGCGAGCAGAAGGCCGCCGACGCCGAACTGCGTCGAGATCGGGGCGAGCACGACGACGAAGGCGGCCGTCGGGCCGGAGACCTGTGCGCGCGAGCCGCCGAGCAGCGGGATCGCCGCGCCGGCGACGATCGCGGTGTAGAGGCCGTGCTGCGGCGGCACGCCCGAGGCGATCGCGAGCGCCATGGAGAGCGGCAACGCGACGATGCCGACCACGATGCCCGCGAGGAGGTCCGCGCGCAGGTCCGCGAAGGCGTAGCCCGCGGCTAGCGCACGGCGCAGCGCGAGCCCGGGCAGCTCGCGCAGCGGGCGCTCGGCGAGCGCGCTCTGGTGGCGGTGCGGCACGGTCGCCCCGCGCGACGCGGGCGGCCGCGGCGCGCGCGCGCCGGCGGCTCAGAGCAAGGGGCCGAACCGCTCGGGACGCCTTCGCGTCACGAGCCAGTCGCGGAAGATCGGCATCGACTCGGGGTCGAGGCCCGCCGGTGCCTGGCGCGACCACTCGACCAGCACCTCCTCGACGACGCGGCCGTCGGGGTCCGTCCGGGTCCAGCGGAACGACCCGGAGCCGGCGAGGACGCGCGAGACGCGCGAGAGCACGACGGGCTCGAGGTCCCGCAGCTCGACGGCCTCGCAGAGCGCGAGGAGGTGGCGCGGGGAGAGGTCGAACGGCTCGTCCAGCGCATCGAACGGTAGGACCGGCTCGCCGGGCAGCTCGGCGACCTCCCCGAGGTCGCGCAGCAGCTGCAGGCTCCCGAGCCGCCCGGTGAGGAAGTCGCGGAGGACGGCGGCGTGCATGCCGAGAGGATAGCTCGTCAGGCCGCCTTGCCGGCGCGGCCCGCGGCGATCGCCTCGCCGATGCGCACGAGCTGCGGGGTCGCGCTCCCGAGCGTCAGCGCGAGCTGGCGCGCCCACAGGTAGTAGCGGTGCAGCGGGTAGTCGAGGTCGACCCCGATCCCGCCGTGGAGGTGCTGCGCCGCGTAGGTGACGCGGTTCCCGCCCTCCGCGGCCCAGAACTTGGCGACGGCCAGCGCGTCCTCGGCGTCGTCGCCGTGGGCCAGGCGGTGGACCGCCGGGGCGAGCGTGAGGCGCATCGCCTGCACGTCGATGTAGGCGTCGCCCGCGCGCTGGTGCACGGCCTGGAAGCTCCCGATCGGGCGGCCGAACTGGCGGCGCTGCGAGGTGTACTCGGCCGTCAGCTGGAGCGCGCGCTCCGCGACGCCGACCGCCATCGCGCACACGCCCGCCGTCGCGCGCTCGCGCAGCCAGCGCGCCGCCTCGCGGCGGGCGCCGGGGGCGACGAGGACGTCGTCGGCGCTGACGCGCGCGCCGGCGAGCTCGAGCACGAAGTGGGGCGCGCGGCTCGTCACCTCCTGGCGCACCGACGTCACGCCCGCCGCGCGGGGGTCGAGCAGGAAGAGCCCGATTCCGTCCGCGGCGGCGGCCGGAACGAGCACGCGCTCGGCCACGTGGACCGCGGGCACGAGGCCCTTGCGGCCGTCGAGCACCCAGCCGTCGCCGTCGCGGCGCGCGCTCGTGTGCGC
The DNA here is from genome assembly GCA_036257215.1 of Myxococcota bacterium. GTDB lineage: Bacteria > Myxococcota_A > UBA9160 > UBA9160 > UBA6930 > DATAGA01. The sequence goes on along the minus strand of DATAGA010000578.1, from coordinate 975 downwards.
CGCCTCGGGGTCGTCGGCGAGCGGCTCCGAGAGCGCGCCCGTCAGGATCACCTCGCCGCTCGCGATGCGGGGCAGGTAGCGCCGCTTCTGCGCCTCGCTCCCGAGCTCCGCGATCGGGAGCCCGGCGAGGAGCACCGTCTCGAAGACCGGCACGGGCGCGACGGCGCGGCCGACCTCCTCGAGCAGGATCGCGAGCTCGACCAGCCCGAGGCCGCTCCCGCCGTACGCCTCGGCAAAGGGGAGACCGAGCAGGTTCGCCTTCGCGAGCTCGGTCCAGAGGCGCCGGTCGACGCGCTCGTCGGTCGCCTCCACCTGCTTCAGCCGCTCGTGGGGCGCGAGCTCCTCGAGCATCTTACGCGCCAGCTCGCGCAGCGCCTGCTGGTCGTCGTCGTAGCTCCAGTCCATCGTTCAGCTCTTGTAGTGGGGCATGCCGAGCCCCGCCATGGCGATGATGTCGCGCTGCACCTCGTTGGTGCCGCCGCCGAAGGTGAGAATCAGCGCGGAGCGGTACATGCGCTCGATGCGACCGCGCAGCACCGCCTCGGGCGAGCCTTCCTTCACGGTGCTCGCCTGGCCGATGACCTCCATCATCCACTCGTAGAGGCGCACGGCCATCTCCGTGCCGAACACCTTCGCCGCAGACGCCTCGGCCGGGTGCAGCATGCCCTTGGTCGACGCCCACGCCTGCTTCCAGTTCATGAGCTTCAGCACCTCCACGTGCGCATGGCAGCGCGCGAGGTTCTGCTGCACGAAAGGCTGGTCCACCACGCGCCGGCCGTCGGGGAGCTTCGTGCCCCGCGCCCAGTCGACGAGGTCGCCGAGCGTGCTCTCGAAGCCCGACGCGTTCACGAGCGACACGCGCTCGAAGTTCAGCTGGCCCGTGATCAACGTCCAGCCGCGGTTCTCGCCGCCGATCAGGTTCTCGTGCGGGACGCGCACGTCCTCGAAGTAGGTGGCGTTCGTGCGCACGCCCGA
>DATAGA010000230.1:0-4311 GCA_036257215.1 Myxococcota bacterium | reverse complement strand
TCCTCGACCAGCTCGACGTGCGCCTCGTCGACACGGTGGACGAGGCCGTCGAGGCCGCGCTCGAGCCGGCGGCGCCCGCGCCGACGGCCCGCGCCGCGTAGCGCGCTCCCGGGCGCGCGCGCTTCGGCGCTCGCGCACGGGCCGGGCGCGCCCGCCGCTTTGCTAGGGTCGCCGCGGCATGGCCGAGCCCACGGCGGAAGCGCCCGAGGTCTCCGTCGTCCTCCCGTGCCTCGACGAGGCGGAGACGGTGGCCGCCTGCGTGCGCAAGGCGCTCGAGGGCCTCGCGGCCTGCGGCGCCTCCGGCGAGGTGATCGTCGCCGACAACGGGAGCCGCGACGGCTCGGTGGAGCTCGCGCGCTCGGCGGGCGCGCGCGTCGTCCACGCGAGCGAGCGCGGCTACGGCAGCGCGCTCCTCGCCGGAATCGCGGCGGCGCGCGGCCGCTACGTCGTCATGGGCGACGCGGACGACTCCTACGACTTCCGCGAGATCCCGCGCTTCGTCGCGCTCCTGCGCGAGGGCTACGACCTCGTGCAGGGCTGTCGGCTCCCGGCGGGCGGCGGCCGCATCGCCGAGGGCGCGATGCCGGAGCTCCACCGCTGGGTCGGGAACCCGCTCTTCTCCGCGCTCGCGCGGCGCTGGTTCCGGGCGCCGCTGCGCGACGTCAACTGCGGGCTGCGCGGGTTCTCGCGCGACTTCCAGGCGCGGCTGCGCCAGCGCTGTACGGGCATGGAGTTCGCCAACGAGATGGTCGTGAAGGCGAGCCTCGCCGGGGCGCGCATCGGCGAGGTGCCGATCACGCTCCACCGCGACGGCCGCACGCGGCACCCGCCGCACCTGCGCACCTGGCGGGACGGCTGGCGCACGCTCCGCTTCTACCTGCTGCTGAGCCCGCGCTGGCTCTTCCTCTGGCCCGGGATCGTGCTGATGGCGCTCGGGCTCCTCGCGTACGGGCTCGGCTACCTGCGGATGTCGCTCGGCTCCGTCACTCTCGACGTGAGCACGATGCTCTTCGGCAGCCTCTTCGTCGCGACGGGCTTCCAGCTCGTGCTCTTCGCCGTCTTCACGAAGGTGTTCGCGATCAACGAGGACCTGCTCCCCGCGGACCCGCGCCTCACCACCGCGTTCGGCTGGGTGAACCTCGAGCGCGGGCTGCTGGCGGGCTCGCTCGTCGCCGGCCTCGGCGTCGTGCTCCTCGTGCGGGCCATCCTCGGCTGGCGCGCCGCCGGCTTCGGGCCGCTCGACCCGGGCGAGAGCCTGCGCCTCGTGATCCCAGGCTCGCTGCTCACGCTGCTCGGCGTGCAGGTCGTCGTCGCGAGCTTCTTCCTCAGCATCCTCGGCATGCAGAAGCGCGTCGCCGGCTCGCCCGTCGTCGTGTCGCCCGAGGGCCTCGGGCGCGCCCATGAGTGACCGCGGCCGCGAGTTCGACGCCCACGCGCTCTCGTACGACGACCAGCTCGCCGAGGGTCTCGACCTGACGGGCGAGTCCAAGGACCACTTCGCGCTCCGCCGGATCCGCTGGCTGAAGGCGCGCGTCGCGGCGCTCGGGGTCCGCTCCGTCGACCGCGTGCTCGACTTCGGCTGCGGCGACGGGAGCTCGGCGCCGCTCCTGCGCGACCTCCTCGGCGCGCGCGAGGTGGTCGGCGTCGACGAGTCGCCCGCCATGCTCGAGCGAGCGGCGGCGCAGCACCCGTGGGCGCGCTTCGCGCCCACCGACACCCTCGCGGCCGCGGGTCGCTTCGATCTCGCCTATTGCAACGGCGTCTTCCACCACGTGCCGCCCTCCGCGCGAGCGGGGGTCGCGGCGGCCGTGCGCGACGCGCTCCGGCCCGGCGGGATCTTCGCGTTCTGGGAGAACCACCCGTGGAACCCCGGCACGCGGGCGGTGATGCGGCGGGTGGCGTTCGACCGCGACGCCATCATGCTCTCCCCGCCCGCGGCGCGGCGCCTGCTGCGCACGGCCGGGTTCGAGGTGGTCCGCACCGACCATCTCTTCATCTTTCCGAGGGCGCTCGCCTTCCTGAGGCCGCTCGAGGCGCCGCTCTCGCGCCTTCCGATCGGCGGCCAGTACCTGGTGCTGGCGCGGCGGCCCGCGTGACGCCGCCCCCGCGGCCGACCCCGATCACGGCGGCGCTGCGGCGCTCTGCGCCTTCCGGTCGTCCGGAACGGGCCGCCGCTGCAGGGGGCGCCAGCTCCCGGCGCCGGTGAGCCGCGGCGGCGCGGTCCACGGGCGGCTGCGCGGGTCGCGGTCGGTGAGCGCGAAGAGGTCGTGGCCGGCCCGCGACACCACGCGCTGGAGGCGCGGCGACTCGCGCAACGCGCGGAGCTCGGGCCCGTCGCGGAGCACGACGTAGCCGAGCGGGACCTCCGCGAGGTAGCGCTCGACCCACTCCGCCTCGTCGAGGTCGTCGGGGAGCTTCACCCCCGCGTTGCCGCACGCGAGGTAGAGGTCCCACGGATCGTCCGACGCGACGAGCGCGTGCGGGTCGATGAAGCGACACAGCGGGCGCAGCTTCCTCTCGTTCGAGGGCGCAGCAGGTCGCGGCTGGAGGACCGCATTCAGCTGCCGCGGCGCGACCTGCAGCCAGCCCCACCAGTTGTCGGCGGCGGAGAGGCTCCCCACGACGAGGAGCGGCACCGCCGCGGCGGCCCCTGCGAGCGCGCGCACCGGCCGGGCCGTGGCGGCGCGGGCGCCGCGCGCGAGCCACGCGCCGAGATCGCCGAGCGCTGCGCACACGACGTACCAGGTCGCCACGGCGCCCGGCAGCGGATAGCGCAGCGACGAGAAGCCGAAGGTCACCATCACGGCGCTGGCGAGGAGGAGCAGCGCGCTGCAGGCCGCGAGCATGCGCTGCGGATCGCTCCGGCGGCGCAGGAACGCGTGGACGAAGGCCGGCAGCGCCAGCCAGCCGACGTGCAGGTAGGCGTCGCGGTCGAAGAGCTCGCGCACGAGCTGGCGCAGGTTGTCCTGTACCGCGGCCGCGATCTGCGGCCCGCTCTCGGTCAGGAACGCCTCCCAGCCGCGGTACTCGTACTGGTAGCGGCGGAAGGGATCCTCCTCGGCGACCTCGAACATGACGCCGTAGTGCGCGTAGGGAACGAGCCCGGTGGCGGCCCAGTGCGCGAGCGTCGTGGCGGCGACGAGTCCCACGAGCGCCCCGAGGAACGACCAGCACGGGCCCGGCCGCAGGACGGAGCGCCAGCCCCGGTGCAGCGCCGTCGCGAGCGGGACCGCGACGGCGAGGACGGCCAGGTTCGGCCGCGCGAGCCACCCCACGAACACGGCCGCTCCCAACGCGACCGCCCGAGCGTGCGAGGTGGCGAACCCCGGGTAGAGCGCGATCGCGAGGAGCACGAAGCCGCTCGCGGTCGCCTCGCTCATGAACTGCTGGGTCGCCAGGACCCAGACGTACGACCAGCCCACCGCCACCGCGAACGCGACCGCGGCGGGCGCCGCCATGGAGCGCCGGGCGACCCACACGCCGGACGCGCCGATCAGGCTGCCCCACACGATGTGGAGCAGGCGCAGCTCGGAGAGCGACGCACCGAGCGCGAGCGGGACGGCGAGCAGCACGGAGAGCACGACCGGGCGGACCGCGAGGCCGGGCAGCGGCGGGAGCAGGTCGCGCATGTAGTTCGAGTACTGGATCGGATCGACGAGGCCCTGGCCGTTCGCGAGGTTCCAGGCCATCGCCGCGTACTCGACGGAATCGCGCCAGAGCGGCCAACCCGCCAGCACGCGGGGCAGCGCGAGCGCGATCGTGCCCGCGGCGACGACCCCGAAGGCCAGGGCGGCGCGAGGCTTCGAGAGCGGCCGGGGGGCGGCCGCGGCGCCCCGCTCGGCGCTCACGCGGGTCCTACTTCTCCGCCCCGTCCCGCGACACGGTGTCGATCTGTTCGACGGCCGGGTAGCTGCGCAGGAGCTCCTCGATGCGCGCCCACTGCTCGCTGTCGGTCGCGATCTCGCCGCCCTCGCGGAAGAAGCTGAGCACGCGCTGGTCCACGCCCTCGAGCGTGTCGAGGTTGTCCCCGAAGCTCGAGCGGTATCGCAGCTCGATCGCCTGGGCGAGCGTGCGGCCCACCATCATCTTCACGGGGTACTTCACCATCTGCGGCACGTACTTCTTCAGGTCGTACAACCGCTCGAGCCGGCTCTCGCGCTGCACCGGCTCCTTGAACTTGGTCTCCATCCGGCGCGCCCAGATGAAGCGCTCGAGCAGCTCGGCGACCGAGAACTCCTCGTGGTTCCGGATCGTGAGCCGGACCAGCTCCGGGTAGTCCTCGGGGATCCACGTGCGGTCGCGCAGGTGACC
>DATAGA010000208.1:0-2732 GCA_036257215.1 Myxococcota bacterium | reverse complement strand
GCGTACGTCCTCTGCTGCGGCGGCATCGAGAGCGCGCGGTTGCTGCTGCTCTCGGACGACGTCGCGCCGCGCGGGCTCGGCAACGAGCGCGACCTGGTCGGGCGCTTCTTCATGGACCATCCGTTCCTGCGCACGGGCGAGCTCGTGCAGACGGGCGCCGAGGCTCTCGACGAGATCTACCCCGACTTCGAGCGCGGGGGCCGGCGCTTCCGCCCCGCTCTCCGCCTCGGCGAAGCCCTCGAGCGCCGTCACGAGCTCAGCGGCTGCGCCCTCTACCTCTGGCGCAGCGACGACCACCGCAGCGAGGCCACGCGCGCGGCCGCGCGCCTGCACGATGCCGCTCGCCGCGTCGCGTGGCCCGACGACCTCGCGCACGACGTCGCCGCGGTCGCGGCGGACCTGGCCGGCCTCTACGACGACGTCCTCGGCGACCCGGTCGGCCCGCGGGCGCCACGCCTCGAGATCATGTGCTTGCTCGAGCAGGCACCCGACCCGGAGAGCCGCGTCTCCCTCTCGTCGGAGCGCGACGACTGGGGGCAGCGCCGCGCACGCGTGGACTGGCGCCTCGGCGAGCGCGAGCGGCGCACGCTGGAGCTGGCGACCGAGTCGCTCGCGCGCGAGCTCGGCCGACTCGGGCTCGGCCGGGTACGGCTCGCCCACTGGCTCGACGCGCACGAGGGGTTCGCGCCCGGCCCGCTCGACTACAACCACCACATGGGCACGACGCGGATGTCCGACGACCCGGGCCGCGGCGTGGTGGACGCGAGCTGCCGCGTGCACGGTGTGGAGAACCTCTACGTCGCCGGGAGCTCGGTCTTCCCGACCAGCGGCGTCAGCGGGCCGACGCTCACGCTGCTCGCCCTCGCTCTGCGCCTCGCGGATCATCTGGTCGCGGTCCTCGCGCGCTCGGGGTCGACCGCGACGATGCGGTAGCCCGGGCCGCGGTGGGCCAGCCGCGTCACGCCGGGAAAGGCGGCCTCGAAGCGCTCGAAGCGCTCGCGCTCGACGGGCAGGAAGTACGGGAACGGCTCGTGCTCGAGCACGATCCAGTAGCGCACCCGATAGGCCGCCAGGACGCCGCGCAGGAGCTCGGGATCCGAGCTCACCGGGAAGGGAATCGTGCGAGCGCCCGTCAGGTAGTGGACGACCGCCTCCTGGCCGGCGAGGACGACTTCGTCGGCCCGCGCGTGCTGCCCGAGCCAGGCGGCGGCGTCGAGCGTCTCGGGGTGACGGAGCGCGGCCGGCGAGCCGCTCACGTTCTGCCGCGCGAGCGGCGCGATCTGAAGCCCTCCTGCAGTCACGACGACCGCGAGCGCCGTGGCGAGTGCCGCCGGCACGAGCGCACCGCCACGACTGAGCCACTCGAGGGGTAAGACGAGCACTGCCGCGGCCGCCCCCCATGTGGCGAGCGCCGCGACGGTCTGGCGACTGGTGGGGCCGGCCTCGAACGCGACTGCCGCGACCCCGGCGAGGAAGAGTGCGGCGCTCGCCGCGGCTGCCGCCCGCCGGGCGCCCCGCGGCTCGCGCGCGGCCCGGGCCGCGAGCGCCGAGCCGCCCTCGACCACGTACAGGAGAGCGAGCGGGAAGATCGCCAGCACGAAGCGCGGTCCCTCGTCGAAGGGCCACGCGAGGACCAGCGCCCCGTAGGCGAGCGCGTACACCTCCAGCAGCGGCGCGGGCCCGCGCAGCCGCCGCGCCAGGCCGAGCGCCCCGAGCGCGAGCGGGAGGACGACGAACGGAGAGAGCCAACGCGCCTCGACCCACGGCAGGTGGAGGGCGAGCTCCGAGAAGGCAGCCGTCTGACGTGCCGCGTTCCCGAAGCCGCGCTCGAGCCAGTCGAGGAGCGTCGCGGTGCCGAGCTCGGGTTGGTGCGGGTCACGCAGCCAGACCTGCATCGCGTAGGAGTGCATGAACTCGCCCGGCCAGAGCTCGGCGCGATGGGCCCGCTGCCAGAGCGCCCAGGCGAGCTGCGCACCGGCCCCCCCGACGAGGGCGGGCCAGAGCGCGGCGCCGGCCGGCCCGAAGCGGCGCCGGAGCTTGGGGAACGCGAGAGCGGCCGCGAGCGGCGCGAGCAGCGCCAGGCCGACGGAGCGCAGCGCGATGGCGGCCACCACGCAGAGCGCGAGCGCGAGCGCCGAGCCCGCACGAGAGGTGCGCGAGCCACGTGCCAGGGCCGCGAGGAGCCCGAGCGCGCCGAAGCTCGCGAGCACGTACGCCGCTTCCGGAGCCACCGCGCGCGTCGCGCGCTCGAAGTAGTAGGGCGACGTCGCGAGCAGGACGATCGAGAGCAGGCCGACGTCGGGTCGTCCCGCGCTCCGCAGCAGCAGGTAGCCCGCAGCCAGAGCGAGAGCGGACTGGACGGCGACGGCACCGAGCGCGACCGCGTACGACTCGCCGAGGAGCGCGCGCTGGCCGGCGAGGAGGAGCGGGAAGCCCGGCGGGAAGCGCGTGTGGGGGCGGAAGTTGAACGCGTAGCGGCCGTCTTCGCGGAGGGCGTCCGCCAGGCCGATGTAGCGGGCGCTGTCGCCGCTCGGGTTCGGGGCGCGTTGTAGCCCGGCGAGAAGCGCCAGCGCGGCGAGCAGCACGGCCGCTAGCGCGAGCACGTCCCAGAAGCGCGTCGGCCGCGGCGCTGCAGCTCGAGGCGCAGCGTCGAGGCTCGCCGGCACGTTCAGGGGCGCGCGCTGTAGCGGCGCGGCCCCACCACGCCGCGCAGCTCGCCCTGGATCTCCTCC
>DATAGA010000175.1:0-7491 GCA_036257215.1 Myxococcota bacterium | reverse complement strand
CCGCGTCGGCGAGGCGGCTCCTGGGGACTCGAGCGACCCCGAGGCCGCGGAGTTCGACGGCGGGCAGGAGGAGGCGGCCGCCCCGCGCGCACCGGCCCGCGCGAAGGCCGCGCCCGAGCCCGCGCGTCCGGCGCCGGAGTCGACCGAGGTGGCGACGCCGCCATCCTCCGAGCGGGTCGCCGCCGCGCCTCCCGCGCCCGCGGTCGCGCCGGCGCGCGAAGCCGAGCCCGCGCGCCCCGAGCCCGCGCGCGAGGAGCCGCCGGAGGTCTCCTCCCGGGGCCCGGGCGGCTTCGCGGTCCAGGTCGGCGCGTTCTCCGATCGCGCCGCGGCGCAGAAGCTCGTCGGCTCGCTGCGCGGCGACCGCTTCGCGGCCTACGTCGTCGAAGGTGCGCCCGGCGAGGGCGCTCGCTTCCGCGTGCGCGTCGGTCCGTTCTCCACGCGCGACGAGGCGTCGGCGCAGGCGGGCCGGCTCAAGGAGCGCCGCAAGCTCCCGACCTGGGTGATCCGCGAGGGCGGCCCGTGAGCCGCGCAGCGCCGGGCGAGGGCTGGCTCGTGACCGGCGCTGGCGGACAGCTCGGCTCCGCGCTCGTCGCGGAGCTCTCTCGGCGCGGCGCTCGGGTCGTCGGGCGCGACGCCGCCGCGTTCGACGTCGCCGACGCCGACGCCGTCGCGCGGGCGCTCGCCGACGCTCGCCCCGCCTGGCTGCTGAACGCGGCCGCCTACACGGACGTCGACGGCTGCGAGCGCGATCCGGTGCGCGCGAAGACGGTGAACGCGCAGGCGCCGGCCCTGCTCGCGGAGCGCTGCCGCGAGGCAGGCGTGCGACTCTTCCACGTGTCGACGGACTACGTCTTCGACGGCCGGGCCGCGCGTCCGCTCCGCGAGGACGACCCGGTGGCGCCGCTCTCCGAGTACGGACGCAGCAAGCTCGCGGGCGAGCGAGCCGTGCTGGCGGCGTCCCCCGAGTTCACGGTCGTGCGCACGAGCTGGGTGTTCGGCCGCGGCCGCAACTTCATCCGCGCGATCCTCGCGCGAGCCGGCGCCGCCCGCGCCGACCCGGGTCTCGGGCCGCTGCGCGTCGTCGACGACCAGGTCGGCTCGCCCACCTGGGCGGACGACCTCGCGCCGGCGGTCCTCGCCCTGCTGGAGCGGGGCGGCCGCGGTCTCTATCATCTCGCGAATCGCGGCGCGGCGAGCCGACTCGAGCTCGCGCGCTTGGCGCTCGACGCCGCGGGCCACGCCGACCTCGAGATCGTCCCCGTGAAGACCGCCGACTACCCGCTGCCCGCGCAGCGGCCGCTCTACACCGCCCTCGACTGCGGCCGCGCCGAGCGGCTGGGCGCGGTCCTGCGCCCGTGGCAGGAGGCGGTGCGCGCGTACGTCGCGTCCACTCCGGACCCCGCGGCGAGCGGACGCTGAGCGTGGCCGCGGCGCCCACGGCCGTCGACGGCCGCCCGCTCGGCCGGATCCTCGTCACCGGGGGGGCGGGCTTCCTCGGCTCGCACCTGTGCCGCCGCCTCGTCGAGGAGGGCTGCGAGGTGCTCGCCTTCGACAACCTCCTCACGGGGCGCATGGACAACCTCGCGCCCCTGCTCGGCCACCCCCGCTTCGCGTTCGAGCACTACGACGTCACCAACCACCTCTACGTCGCGGGCCCGCTCGACGCGATCCTGCACTTCGCTTCGCCCGCCAGCCCGGCGGACTTCGAGCGGCTGCCGATCCCCATCTTGAAGGTGGGCTCGCTGGGGACGCACAAGGCGCTCGGGCTCGCCAAGGCGAAGGGCGCGCGCTTCGTCCTGGCGAGCACCTCGGAGTGCTACGGCGACCCGCAGGTGAGCCCGCAGCCCGAGACCTACTGGGGGCACGTGAACCCGGTCGGCGTCCGCGGCGTGTACGACGAGGCAAAGCGCTTCGCCGAGGCCATGACGATGGCCTACCACCGGGTGCACGGGCTCGAGGTTCGCATCGCGCGCATCTTCAACACGTTCGGCCCGCGCATGCGGCTGGACGACGGCCGCATGATCCCGAACTTCTTCTGCCAGGCGCTGCGGGGCGAGCCGCTGACGGTGTTCGGCGACGGCAGCCAGACGCGCTCCATCATGTACGTCGACGACCTGGTCGAGGGCATCTGGCGCCTCCTCTGCTCCTCGTACGTCGGACCCGTGAACGTCGGGAGCCAGGAGGAGGTGTCGGTGCTCGAGCTGGCCCGCACGATCGTGCGGGTGACCGGGAGCAAGAGCGAGATCACCTTCGGGCCGCTCCCGCCGGACGACCCCAAGGTGCGCCGCCCCGACAACGCCCTCGCGAAGCGGGTGCTGGGCTGGGAGCCGCGGGTGCCGATCGAGGAAGGACTGCGCCGGACGCGGGAGTGGTTCGCCGAGGCGCTCGCCCGCGACCGGGGGACGCCGCGGTGAGCGATCCCTCGCGCATCCGGAACTTCTGCATCATCGCGCACATCGACCACGGCAAGAGCACGCTCGCCGATCGGCTGCTCGACGCCACGAACTCGCTCAGCGCCCGCGAGCGGCGCGACCAGTTCCTCGACAAGATGGAGCTCGAGCGCGAGCGCGGCATCACGATCAAGGCGCAGACCGCGCGGATGCGGTACGTGGGCGACGACGGCCACGAGTGGGTGCTGAACCTGATCGACACGCCGGGGCACGTCGACTTCTCCTACGAGGTGTCGCGTGCGCTGCAGGCCTGCGAGGGCGCGATCCTCGTGGTGGACGCGTCGCAGGGCATCGAGGCGCAGACGCTGGCGAACGCCTACCTCGCGGTCGCGGCGGACCTCGCGATCGTGCCGGTCGCGAACAAGATCGACCTGCCGGCCGCGGACCCGGTGCGCGCGGCGGAGGAGATCGAGGAGGTGCTCGGCTTCGACGCGGCCTCGGTGCTTCCGGTCTCGGCGAAGGAGGGCACCGGGATCCACGAGCTGCTCGAGCGGGTGGTGCGCGACGTGCCGCCGCCGCGCGGGAACCCGGACGCCCCGCTGCGGGCCCTCATCTTCGACGCCTGGTTCGACTCGTACGTCGGGGTCGCCGCGCTCGTGCGCGTCGTCGACGGCTCGATCGCGCGCGGCCAGCGCGTGAAGCTCATGGCCGCCGGCACCGAGCACGACGTCGACGACCTGAACGTGATCGACCCGCACCCGCGCCGCGTAGAGAGCCTCGGCGCGGGCGAGGTGGGGGTCGTCATCCCGGGTATCAAGAACCTCGACGAGATCCGGATCGGCGACACGGTGACGGCCGCGCGGGGCGGGGCGACGGAGCCGCTGCCCGGCTTCCGCGAGGTCAAGCCGATGGTCTTCAGCGGGCTCTACCCGGTGAATCCCGACGAGTACGAGGGGCTGAAGGCGGCGCTCGAGAAGCTCCGGCTCAACGACTCCTCGTTCAAGTACGAGCCCGAGACGAGCGCGGCGCTCGGCTTCGGCTTCCGCTGCGGCTTCCTGGGCTTCCTCCACGGCGAGATCGTCCAGGAGCGGCTCGAGCGCGAGTACGGCCTCGACCTGATCATCACGGCGCCGACGGTGCGCTACCTGGTGGTCCTGCAATCGGGCGAGGTGCGCGAGCTCGAGAGCCCCGCCGACCTGCCCGACCCCTCCGAGATCGACCGCATCGAGGAGCCCTACATCCTGGCCACCATCCACGTGCCGCAGGAGTACGTGGGCGCCGTCCTCCAGCTGTGCCAGGACCGACGCGGCGTCCAGCGCGACATGGAGGTCCACGGGCGCCGCGTGCAGGTGCGCTACGAGCTGCCGCTGGCCGAGGTCGTGAGCGACTTCCACGACCGCGTGAAGAGCATCACGCGCGGCTACGGCTCCTACGACTACGACCTGATCGGCTACCGGCCGGGCGACCTCATCAAGCTCGACATCCTCGTGAACGGCGACCCGGTCGACGCGCTCTCGCTCATCGTCCACCGCGACAAGGCGCAGGCGCGCGGCAACGAGCTCGCCCGCAAGCTCAAGGAGTTCATCCCGCGCCAGATGTTCGAGGTCGCCATCCAGGCAGCCATCGGCTCGCGCATCATCGCCCGCACCACGGTGAAGGCGCTGCGCAAGAACGTGACCGCCAAGTGCTACGGCGGCGACATCACGCGCAAGCGCAAGCTGCTCGAGCGCCAGAAGGAGGGGAAGAAGAGGATGAAGCGGGTGGGGCGGGTCGAGATCCCGCAGGAGGCGTTCCTCGCGGCGCTGCGGCTGGGCGACGAGTGAGCAGCCCCGAGGACCGCAGAGACCTCCGGGTCGCGTCGGGGGCCGCCGAATTCAGGCGGCCGACCCGTCCGGTCGGCGAGCCCGAGGCGGTCGACGCGGCAACGCGCAAGCCGCCGCGGAAGGGCTTCTTCGACGACCTGCCGACGCTCTTCCTCGCGCTCGCCATCGCGTTCGGCATCCGCACGTTCGTGTTCCAGAGCTTCTACGTGCCGTCGGACTCGATGTTTCCCACGCTCCTGATCGGCGACCACGTATTCGTCTCGAAGCTCGCGTACGGGCCGCGCGTGCCGTTCCTCGAGACGAACCTCCCCGGCTACCGCGAGCCGCGGCGCGGCGAGGTGGTCGTCTTCCAGCTCGCGCGGGATGGCCGGCGCATCTACGCCCCCGACCACCGCCCCGAGCTCCCGACGGAGGCCTTCATCAAGCGCCTGGTGGCGCTCCCGGGCGAGACGGTCGAGCTGCGCCAGGGTGTCGTGTACGTGAACGGCGCCGCCGCCCCGCAAGTGCGCACCGGGGAGCGTTTCACGGACCCTTCGGGCCGGAGCTTCGATGTGCTCGAGGAGACGCTCGGCGAGTGCCGGCACCGGGTGCTCGACGACCCGCGCATCCCGCCGATGGACCTCGCGCCCTTCCGCGTGGAGGAGGGCCGCTACTTCTTCCTCGGCGACAACCGCGACAACTCGTACGACAGCCGCGGCTGGGGCAGCGTGCGCGCGCTCGACATCGAAGGGCCGGCCGGCCTGCTCTACTGGTCGTGGGACTTCACCGGGAGCTGGCTCTCGCTGCTGAACCCGCTCACCTGGATCGACAACCTCTCGAGCCGCACGCGCTGGGACCGCATGGGGAAGTTCGTGCGCTGCCTGCCCCCGCGGGAGGCCGCCGCGTCGGATTGACGGCTCCCCCGCGCGGGGGGTACCCTCCGTCGGCTTCGGCCACCCCACCTTTTAAGCTCGTCCGGCGAGGCGGGCAAAGGACGTCGGGACTTGGCGAACGACTCGGCACTCGAGCCGCACGGCGGCGCGGCGCGCAGGGAACCCGCGCTGCGGGAGCGGGTCGTTCTCGACGACACCGGCATCCGCCGCGCGCTCGTCCGCATCGCGCACGAGGTCGTCGAGCGCAACGAGGACCTCCACGGCCTCTACGTGGTCGGCATCCCGAACGGCGGCGTTCCGCTCGCGCGCCACCTCGCCGACGCGCTGCGCGAGATCACAGGCCTCGACGTCGCGGTCGGCATCCTCGACACGACGCTCTATCGCGACGACCTGACCGGGTCGGGGGAGCGACCGCAGCTGCGGCGCACCGAGATGCCCTCGGCGGTGGACGACCGCATCGTCGTCCTCGTCGACGACGTCTTCAGCACGGGGCGCACCGTCCGCGCCGCCATGGACGCGCTCATGGACTTCGGCCGGCCGCGCGCGGTGCAGGTAGTGGCCCTCGTCGACCGCGGTCACCGCGAGCTCCCGATCAAGATCGACTACGTCGGCAAGAACATCCCGACCGCGAAGCAGGAGCGGGTCGTGCTGCGCGGCCGAGAGGGCGGCCTCGAGGGGCCGCTCGAGGTCGTGGTGCTGTCCGAGGAAGGGGGGGATGCGCGATGAGAGGCCGGGATCTCCTCGGGATCGAGGACCTCGAGCGCGAGCAGATCGAGCGCATCCTCGAGACGGCGCGTCACATGCAGGAGGTGGGCCGGCGAGACGTGAAGAAGGTCCCGACGCTGCGCGGTCGCACCATCATCAACCTCTTCTTCGAGTCGTCGACGCGAACGCGCACGAGCTTCGAGATCGCGGGCAAGCGGCTCTCGGCCGACGTCGTGAACTTCTCGGCGTCGAGCTCGAGCATGACGAAGGCCGAGACGATCCTCGACACGGCGAAGACGCTCGACGCCATGGACCCGGACGCCGTGGTCGTGCGCCACAAGGTGGCCGGCGTGCCGAAGCGCATCGCCGACGAGCTAGCGGCGCCGGTCATCAACGCCGGCGACGGGGCGCACGAGCACCCGACGCAGGCGCTGCTCGACCTGCTGACGGTGGTCGAGGAGAAGGGACGGGTCGACGGCCTCACCGTCACGATCGTCGGCGACATCCTCCACTCGCGCGTGGCGCGCTCGAACATCTACGGCTTCCAGAAGCTCGGCGCGGAAGTGCGCGTGGCCGCGCCGCCGACGATGATCCCCGCCGGCGTCGAGGCGCTCGGCGTGAAGGTGTTCTCGTCGCTGCGCGAGGCGCTCGACGGGGCCGACGTCGTCATGGTGCTGCGCATCCAGCACGAGCGCCTGCAGGGCGCCTACGTCCCGAGCATCCGCGAGTACTCGGCCACCTTCGGCGTGGACCGCGCGAAGCTGCGCTTCGCCAAGGACGACGCGATCGTCATGCACCCCGGCCCGATCAACCGCGGCGTCGAGCTCTCCCACGACCTCGCGGACCGCCGGCCCGGGGTCGTGCTCGACCAGGTGCGCAACGGGGTCGCCCTGCGGATGGCGGTGCTCTATCTCTACGCCGGCCGCGGCCGCAACCGCGCGGGGGAGGAGGGCGCGTGAGCCGGATCTGGATCCGCGGCGGCCGGGTGCTCGACCCGGCGGCGGAGCTCGACGCGCGACTCGACGTCCTGGTCGAGGACGGCCGCATCGCCGCGGTCGGCGACGACCTCGCGCCGACGGGCGCGGAGCGCGTCGACGCCGAGGGCTGCTGGGTGGTCCCCGGCTTCGTCGACCTCCACACGCACCTGCGCGAGCCCGGGCAGGAGTACAAAGAGGACATCGCCTCGGGCGGTCGCGCCGCGGCCGCGGGCGGCTTCACGGCGGTCGCCTGCATGGCGAACACGAACCCCGTGAACGACGACCCGGCGGTCACGGACTTCATGCTCGACCGCGCCCGGCACGACGCGCCCGTGCGGGTGTACCCCGTCGCGGCCGCGACCCGGGGCCTGCGCGGCGAGACGATGACCGAGATGGCGGCGCTCGCGGCCGCCGGCGCGGTCGCGTTCAGCGACGACGGCCAGACCATCATGAACTCCGGCGTCATGCGCCGCGTGCTCGAGTACTCGCGGCTCGTCGGCGCGCCCGTGATCGTCCACGCCGAGGACCGGACGCTCGTCGGAGAGGGCGTCGTGAACGAGGGCCCCGTCTCGACCCGCCTCGGGCTCCCGGGGAACCCCGCCGTGGCGGAGTCCGTCTGCGTCGCGCGCGACCTGATGCTCGCGGAGGCGACCGGCGCCCACCTCCACGTCGGCCACGTGTCGACGGCGGCGGCCGTCGAGCTGATCCGCGCGGCGCGCAGCCG
>DATAGA010000168.1:0-3684 GCA_036257215.1 Myxococcota bacterium | reverse complement strand
GCGGCGTAGAACTTCCCGTCCATGTGGGGGACGGCCGCCACGAGCTGCGAGGCGACCATGAGCGCGCCCTGCTCGCCGTGGAGGAAGTTCGAGAGCATCCACGCGGCGCTGCGCCGCGAGATCTGCCAGCGCAGGTCCGGGTCGAGCGTCTTCCAGAACTCCGTCTCCTGGATCGGGAAGCCGCCCAGCGAGACCGAGCGCGAGAAGGCGTCGCGATCGAACGGCGCGTCCCAGTCGAGGTCGCGCAGGGCGATCCACTGGCGCTCGAGCGCGTTGGCGTACAGCGTGCGCAGCTGCTCGATCTCGCTGTCGTAGTTCCAGTTGTAGACCGCCTCCATGGCGGCGCGCACGCTCTCGGTCTGGGCGGGATGGCGGTCGGACAGATCGGGCATGGGTTCCTCGACGAGCGACGCGGGCGCGCGGCGCGGGGACGGCGAAGGCGAATGTCCCGCAGACTTACTTACCGCGCGGTCAGCGCCGCCGCAAACGCCGTCAGTCCTCGATCACGACGGCCGGGGGGCGGAGCGCCGGCTCCTGCGTCGCGGCGGCTCCGGCGCCGCCGTGCCTCGCGCGGGACGCGGTCTGCGCCGCGCGGGCGGCGGCGCCGGCCGCGTCGATGGCGCGGGCGAGACCGTCCGCGGGCGCGTCGTCCGCGAGCCCCGCAGCCGCCCTGCGCGCGACCTCGTCCCACGCGCCCGGCGAGTCGGCGACGCCGCGGTCGGCCAGGGCGAGCACGCGCCCCTCGAAGAGCGCCGCGAAGAGGAGCACCCCGGCGTCGCCGGGCGCGCGCGCCAGCCCGGCGCGGGCGAAGGCGTCGAGCGCGCGCGCCTCCGCGCGCGCGCCGAGCGCCGCCTCGGAGGAGAAGAAGCGCCGCACGCGCGGCACCTGGGCGGCCGCGAATCCCAGAAGCGCCCCCGCGGCGGCCGCGGCGAGTGCGAGGCGCGGCGAGGGCGGGGCGAACGCTCCCGCGGCCGCCAGCGCGAGCGCCGCGAGCCAGCCCGCCGCGCGCCAGCGCGCGGCGTCGTACACGTCGGCGTGTCGAACCAGCGCGAGCGCGATCGCCGCGCCGCTCTTCGCTTCGGCGTCGAGCACCGCGCGCTCGAGCCGCAGGGCGTCCGCGGCGTCCACGAGGCGGCTCGGCGCCGCGCCGAAAAGCGCGCTGCGCAGCCGCGCCTCGCCGACCGCCCCGGCGAACGCGGCGCGCCCGAACGCGCGCCCGAGGCCGGCGCGCGGGCCGGCCGAGCCGGGGAGCAGCCACGCGCAGAGCGCTGCGGCGGATGCCGCGAGCGCGGCGAGGGGCAGCTGCGGGGCGAACGGGACGCCATAGGCCACGGGCGCGAGCGCGCCGGCCGACGCTCCGACGAGCGCTGCGAGCAGCGCGCCGCCGAGCCTCGCGCCGCGGCGCACGAGCACGGCCCCGAGCGCACCCGCCAGGAGGCCGAGGCCCAGCGCGAGGAGGAGCGGATCGCGGGCCACCGCGCGCGAGGCTAGCCGAAGGAGGCGGCGAAGCCGGCGCGCCCCTCAAGGCGGCGCGGCGCCGGGCCGATCCGACCCCCCATGGCGCGCGACTCCCTCACCTGCCCGATCTGCCAGGCCGACGTCCCGCTCTCGGGCGAGGAGCGCAAGGGCGAGGAGGTCTTCTGCGATTACTGCCGCGCGCCGCTGCGGCTCACCGGCGACAACGTCGACGAGATGGAGCTGGAAGAGGACTACTAGCCCGCGGGACCCTAGACCGCGATCGTCATTCCGCCGTCGACCGGCAGCACCTGGCCCGTGACGAGGTCCGCCTCGACCAGCGCCAGGATGGCGTCGCGGACGTCCTCCGGCTCGCACACGCGCTGGAGCGCGACGCGGCCTTCGAGGTGCTTCTTCATCGCCTCGTAGACGGGCTCGCCGAGCCCTTCGCGCAGCCAGCGGCCGGTGATGAAGCCCGGCGCGACGGCATTCACGCGGATCGCGGGGCCGAGCGTCCGCGCGAGGATCACCGTCAGCATGTTGAGCGCCGCCTTCGACGCGCAGTACGGGATCGAGCTCCCGGTCCCGATCACGCCGGCGACGCTCGAGACGTTCACGACGACGCCGCCGCCGTCGCGCGCGAGCGCCGCGCGCGCGGCGCGCACGCACTGGAACGGCCCCTTCAGGTTCACCGCGAGGATCCGGTCCCAGTCGGCGTCGGTCACCTTCTCGAGCTCGCCGTGGGGGATGAAGCTCGTCGTGCCGGCGTTGTTCACGAGCACGTCGAGCCGACCCAGCTCGGCGAGGGCGCGCTCCACCAGCGCGCGGCAGGCCCGGTCGTCCGCGACGTCCGCCTGCACGGCGCTGCCGCGCACGCCCCGTTCGCGGACCTCGGCGGCGGTGGCCTCCGCCTCGGCTGCGGACTTGCTGTAGTTGATCACCACGTGGCAGCCGCGCTCGGCGAGGGCGAGCGCCGTCGCCCGGCCGACGCCCGTGCCGCCGCCCGTCACGATCGCGGCCTTGCCGGCGAGCTTCATCGCGCCGCCTCCTCGATGCGCGCGCGGCACTCCGCGAGCGGGCTCGCCGCCCGGTCGCGCGCGGAGATCACCGGGTCGGCGACGGGCCAGCGGATCCCGATCGCCGGGTCGTCCCACTGGATCGCGATCTCGTCCGTCGGATCGTAGAACGTCGTGCACTTGTACTCGACGTCCGCCTCGTCGGAGAGCACGCAGAAGCCGTGGGCGAAGCCGGGCGGCACCCAGAGCTGGTGGGCGTTCTCCTCGGAGAGGATCGCCGCCGCGAAGCGCCCGAAGGAGGGCGAGCCCGGCCGGATGTCGACCGCGACGTCGAAGATCTCGCCGCGCGCGGCGCGCACGAGCTTGCCCTGCGGCTGGCGCAGCTGCGCGTGCAGACCGCGCAGGATGCCGCGCGCCGAGCGGCTCTGGTTGTCCTGGACGAAGGCGGCTTCGATGCCCGCGGCGGCGTACTTGCGCGCGTGCCAGCTCTCGAGGAAGAAGCCGCGCGCGTCGCGGTGGACGTCGGGCACGACGAGGATCACGTCGGGCAGCTCGAGCGGCTTGAACTCCACTAGCCCCCCTCGCCGGCGATCCGGACCAGGTACCGGCCGTAGGCGCTCTTCTCCATGCCGTGGGCGATGCGCAGCAGCTCCTCGCGCCCGAGGGTACCCATCCGGAAGGCGATCTCCTCGAGGCAGGCGACCATCAGCCCCTGCCGCTCCTGGACGGCCTGGATGAAGTTGTGGGCCTGGAGCAGCGCCTCGTGGGTGCCCGTGTCGAGCCAGGCGTAGCCGCGGCCGAGCCGCTCGACGCGCAGCGTCCCGCGCGTCAGGTAGGCGCGGTTGACGTCGGTGATCTCGAGCTCGCCGCGCGCCGAGGGCTTGAGCGACGCCGCCACGTCCACGACGTGCCGGTCGTAGAAGTAGAGGCCGGTCACCGCCCAGTTCGAGCGGGGTGCCTTGGGCTTCTCCTCGATGCTCTCGGCGTTGCCGTCGGCGTCGAACTCGACCACGCCGTAGCGCTCGGGGTCGCTCACCCAGTAGCCGAACACGGTCGCACCCTCGGTCCGCGCCGCCGCGTCGCGCAGGATCTCCGAGAGCCGGTCGCCGAAGAAGATGTTGTCACCGAGCGCGAGCGCGCAGGCCGAGCCCGCGAGCCAGTCGCGCGCGATGAGGAACGCCTGGGCGATGCCCTCCGGCCGGGGCTGCACCGC
>DATAGA010000147.1:0-2246 GCA_036257215.1 Myxococcota bacterium | reverse complement strand
GCCGCCGTAGGCGCGCGGCCAGTGCGGAAAGAGCAGACCGGCCTGCGCCAGGCGCTTCTGGAACGCCTCGTCGTGCCCGTCCCAGCTGTGGCTCGCCCGCGCGCGCAGCTCGGGCGTGAGCTCGCGCTCGAAGAAGCGGCGGGCCTCGTCGGCGAAGCGAGAGGCGTCCTCGCCGAGGTCGAAGTCGAGCGGGCACGGTCCGGCTTCGGGGAGCGGCACCGGCGGCTCGTCGCGCCAGAGCCGCCACGCGGCGCGCAGCAGCTCGTCGCGCGGGTCGCCGCCCGCGAGGGCCCAGGCCTTCGCGCGGCGGAAGTAGAGCTGGACGTCGTACTCGAGCGAGAGCCCGTAGCCGCCGTGGGCGTGGAGCGCGCGGGCCGTGGCGACGCTCGCGCCCTCCGCGGCCGCTGCGAAGGCGAAGGAGACGCGCGCGGCCGCCTCGGGCTGTGCGGTGGCGATCGACCAGATCGCGTAGCGGACGAGGAGCTGCGCAGCGGAGACCGCCGTCGCGGCGTCGGCGAGCGGGTGGGCGATGGCCTGGAACGCCCCGATCGGGCGGTCGAACTGGACGCGCGACCTGGCGTAGTCGGCGCCGATCTCGAGCGCGCGCTGCGCGAGGCCCGTGAGCGCGGCGGCGGTCAGCAGACGCCACTCCTCGCGCGCCGCGCGTTGGACGCGCACCGCGGCCTCGCCGCGCGCGAGCGTCACGCGCTCGCCGCCCACGGGCGCCGCGTCGAGCCGCCAGCGCTCGAGCGGGCTCGCGCCGAGGTTCGGCAGCGGGCTGCGCCCGGCGCCGCTCGGGCGGCGCAGCAGGACGAGCGCGTCTCCGTCGAGCGCGAGCACTCCGTCGGCCAGCGCGCCGCCGGGGACGAGCTGAGTGGCCGCCTCGCACGCGTCGAGCAGCGCGAGCGTGACGACGCTGCGGCCGGCGAGGACGTCTGCGAGCAGGGCGCGCGGCGCCTCGCCGTCGAGCTTCGCGAGCAGCGCGGCGACTGCGATCGCCTCGACGAGCGGCGCCGAGGCGAGCCAGCGTCCCGCCTCCTCGGCCAGCACGGCGGCGTCCAGGAGACCGGCCCCTGCCCCGCCGAGCCGCTCGGGCACGCGGGTCCCGAGCGCGCCCGTCTCGACGAGGTGCTTCCAGAGCCCCGGGTCGAAGCCGGCGGGCTCCGCCGCGCGCACGCGCTCGGGGGTCGACTCCGCGGCAAAGAGGTCCGCGAAGGTTCGCTGGAGGAGCTCCTGCTCCTCGCCGAGGCCGAGCTGCATCGTGGTCCTTCTCGAAGCGGGGTGGCGGAGCTCAGACCGTCGCGGCTCGCTCCGCGGAGCCGGGCGGGTCCGCGCGGACGGCGCGGAGGCAGAACTCCCAGAGGGCAGAGGCGGAATCCGCGGCCCGGATCTCCGACCCGGACGCGCGCGAGAGCAGCGAGGCGTGGATCGTGGCCACGACGAGGCTGTGCACGAGCGTCGCGAGCTGCCATGCGTCCGCGTGCCGCACGATCCCCCGTTCCATGCCGGCGGCGAGCTGCTCCGCGATCAGCGTGGTGAACGGCTCGAGCGCGCGCTGCAGGTCGTCGGGCCGCGCTTCGGCGAGCCGGAGATGACCGCGGCTCAACACCACCGCGTAGCGGACGGACGCCTCGGAGTGGGCGTAGGCGACCATCCTGTCGATCACGACCCGCAGGCGCTGGAGCGGATCGTCGATCCCGGCCAGCTCGGCGCGGAGCGTGGCGGCGCCCTCACGGAACGTCTGCTCGAACACCGCGAGCATCAGGTCGTCGATGCCCCCGAAGCGCTCGTAGAAGGCCCGCCGCGAGAGGCCCGTGCGATCGAGCAGGGACCGCACGGTGAGCGCCTCGAGCCCGCCCTCGGCGAGGAGCTCGAGCGCCGCCCGCACGAACCGTCGGCTGCGCGCGAGGACCCGCTCGCGACCCGCGCTCAGCACGCGCGACACGGAGCGCTCTTCCCAGCGGGCGGGCCCTCGGGAGACCGACTCCTCGGCCGCCGGAGCGCTGCGCGTCGCCATGCGGACCTCCATGACGAGAACGATGGTCTCCATGATATCGGCCGGGGTCTGCACAATCCAGCGCCGTTTCGGAGCTCGGTTGACTCGGGGGCGTGGGTCTGAGAACATGCGTCTCGCCGGTGCGACCGCGCGGCGCCCGCTCGAGGCGCGAGCCCCGGGCCTCTTCGTTCGCCTGACGGAGAACGACATGGACCCCCGCCCGATCGACGCGGACAACCACTACTACGAG
>DATAGA010000117.1:0-4012 GCA_036257215.1 Myxococcota bacterium | reverse complement strand
GCCAGGTGGTCCGCCGCGCGCAGCATGCGCTCCTGGCGCTCGCGCGCCTCGGGCGGCGCGCCCTCGAGCAGCGCGCGGTGGCCCGCGGCGTAGGCGTCCCAGAGCGGGCGGTAGAGCTGCTGCAGCGCTCGACGCTCTTCCGGATCGCGCACGACGACGACGCGCCAGGGCTGGACGTTGCCGCCCGTCGGTCCGCAGACGGCCGCGTCGAGCACGCGGCGCAGCACGTCGTCGGGCACCGGGTCGGGGCGCAGACGGCGCACGGCCCGCGTGGTGCGCACGGCCTCGTAGAGCGGGACCTCGCCGGCCGTTCCCCCGCTCACGGGGCGTGCAGCGCGGCGCGCAGCATCCGGCCGGCGCTCTCGATCGCCGCGCGTCCGTCGTCGATGGCGTCGAACATGCTGAAGAAGCCGTGGATCTGGCCCGGGAAGCGGCGCAGCTCGGTGGGCACGCCGGCCGCGCGCAGCCGTGCGGCGTAGGCCTCGCCCTCGTCGCGCAGCGGGTCGTACTCCGCGGTGACGACGAGCGCCGGCGGCAGGCCCGCGAGGTCCGTCGCGCGCAGCGGCGACGCGAGCGGGTCGGCGCCCTGCGACGCGTCCTCGAGGTACTGCTGCCAGAACCAGCGCATCATCGCGCCGGTCAGGAAGTAGCCCTCGCCGTTCTCGCGATAGGACGGCGTGTCGAACGCGTGGTCCGTCACCGGGTAGATCAGCACCTGGTGGCGCAGCGCGGGGCCGCCGCGCGCGCGGGCGAGGAGCGCCGCGGTCGCCGCGAGGTTCCCGCCGGCGCTGTCGCCCGCGACCGCGAGCCGCGCGCCGTCGACGCCGAGCGCGGCGCCCTCCTTCGCGACCCAGGCGAGGGCCGCCCAGCAGTCCTCCGGCGCCGCCGGGAAGCGGTGCTCGGGCGCCAGCCGGTAGCCGACGGACACGACCGCGCAGCCGCTCGCGTTGGCGAGCGCGCGGCAGGTGCCGTCGTGCGTGTCGAGGCTCCCGATCACGAAGCCGCCGCCGTGGAAGTAGACAACCGCGGGAAGCGGCTCGTCGGATGCGGGGCGGTAGAGCCGCAGCGGCACGTCGCCTGCGGGCCCCGGTGCGGCGACGTCGCGCACCTCGTCGACGGGCTCGAGCGTGCGCGGCTGCGACATCTGGTCGAACCACGCGCGCACGGCGGTCGCGGGGATCGTCGCGAGGTCGAGCGGCGGCGCCCCGGCGAACTGGTCGAGCACGGCGCGGGCCTGGGGGTGGAGCGGCATGGATCAGCGCCTCTTCGACGCGCGCGCGAGGGCGGGCCGCTCGCCGCAGCGCGCGAGCCACGCGGCGAGCTTCGGCGTCGGCGCGGGGTCGACGCGACCCCAGCTCGTCGCCCACGCGAGGACGGCGTGCACGTTGAGGTCCGCAACGGTGAACCCGTCGCCGAGGAGGTAGGGCGACTTCGCCAGCGCTCCCTCGAGGACGCCGAGCGGCTTGCGCAGCTCCGTCTCGCCCTCGGCCGCGACGTCCGCCTTGCGCTGCGCCTCGGGGAGGAAGACCCGGTTCAGGAGGACCTTCATGACCGGCGGCTCGACCTCGGTCATCGCCCACACGCTCCACATCACCGCGCGCGACTGGTCGTCCTCCGCGGCGGGCCAGAGGCCCGCCTTGGCGCCGTACTTGCGGGCGAGGTGCAGGTTGATCGCCAGCGACTCCCAGAGCACGAGCCCGTCGTCGTCGAGCGTCGGGATGCGCCCGTTCGGATTGAGCGCGAGGTACTCGGGCTTCTTCGAGTCGCCGAGGAAGTGCGTCGGCACGTTCTCGTACGGAACGCCGACCTCCTCGAGCATCCAGAGGCAGCGCGACGCGCGGGACGCGGGGATGCCGTACAGCTTGATCATGGGGGTCCTCCAGCGGTCGGGAGGATACCGCGGCGCCGGCCGCGGCTCAGTCGCCCACGAACGGGTTCGCGCTCTGGCCGACGAGGACGGCCTTCAGGACCTTGCCCGTCGCGTTGCGCGGGAGCGGCTCTTCGCGGATCTCGAAGTGCGCGGGGACCTTGAACGCGGCGAGGGTCGCGCCGACCCAGGCGGCGAGCGCGCCGGGCTCGGGGTGCCGGCCCGGAAGCGGCACGACGAAGGCCTTCACCTCCTGGCCGAGCTCCTCGTGCTCGACGCCGACGACGGCCGCCTCCTGCACGTCGGGGTGCGCCTCGAGCCGCTGCTCGATCTCGACGGGGTAGACGTTCTCGCCGCCGCGCAGGATCAGGTCGCGGGCGCGTGCGTTCACGTAGAGCCGCCCGTCGACGAGACGGCCGACGTCGCCGGTGCGCAGCCAGCGGCCGGGCGCGAGCGCCTCCTTCGTCGCCTCGGGCTTGCGCCAGTACTCGATCATCACGAGCGGGCCGCGGATGTGGATCTCGCCCTCGACGCCCTCGGGCAGCGCGCGGCCGTCGTCGCCGCGGATCTCGAGCTCGACGCAGGGCAGGGGCCGGCCGACGGACTCGGGGTGGCGCAGCAGCTCCTCGCCGGAGCACACCGTCGCGAGCGCGCACGACTCGGTGAGTCCGTAGCCGAGGCCGAGGCTGCGGCGCGCGCTCGGAAACGCCTCGCGCATGCGCGCCTGGAGGTCCGGGTGCATCGGCGCGCCGCCCGAGCCGACCTGCAGCACGCTCGTGAGGTCGTAGCGGGCGCGCTCGGGGTGGTGGACGACGCGGTAGGCCATCGTGCCCATCGGCCCCCAGCTCGTCACGCGCTCGCGCTCGATGAGGCGCATCACGTCGGCGGGATCGAAGCGGCCGGCGCGCAGCACCATCTTGGCGCCGATCGAGAGCATCATGACCGCGCCGGTGTAGAGGCCGGAGACGTGGAAGAAGGGGGTCGTGACGAGCGCGGTGGGCGGGCCGGAGGGAGGAGAAGGGGGTGCCGGCGTCGGCGCGCCGTCGGTTCGCCCCGGCTGGGCCTGCGCTTCAGACTGCGCCTGTGCCGCCGCCTTGGCGGCGGCCAAGGCGTTCCTCACCCCGTTGAACAGATTGAGCTGGACGAGCGCGGCGATCGCGCGGTGCGAGTTCACGGCGCCCTTCGGCCTGCCGGTCGTGCCGCTCGTGTAGAGGATGCAGGCCGGGTCGTCCTCGTCGATCGGACCGGACGGCAGCGCAGCGTCCGGCGCGTGCGCGAGGAGCGCCGCGAAGTCGCGCTCGATCTCGACGACGGGCACGCCCGGGTCGGCGCCTTCGAGCCGCGCGAGCCGCTTGCGGTCGCCGATCAGGACCTTGGGCTCCGCGTCCGCGACGCCGTAGCGGATCTCGTCGCCGGCCCACCAGCCGTTGAGCCCGACCGCGACCGCGCCGAGGCTCTGCGCCGCCCAGAACGCGATCACCCACTCGGGGCAGTTCGCCGCGACGATCGCGACGCGGTCGCCGCGGCGGACGCCGAAGCGCTGCTCGAGCGCGCGCGCGACGGAGGCGACGGCGCGCACGTGCTGCGCGTACGTGAAGCGCTGCCCCTCGTAGACGAGGTACTCGCGCTCGCCGAAGGCCGCCGAGCGCTCCAGCAGCTCGCGCAGCGAGCGCACGCGGTTCTTGAGGACGCGCAGCCGCTCGCCGAGCACGTCCTCGACGACCAGCTCGAACGGGCCTCCCGGCGCGGTGAGCTCCGCCTCGACCTGGCGCAGCGCGTCGATCACGGGCTCAGAGCCCTTCGATGAGGGCGTCGAGCTCGGCCAGGGCGGAGGCCGGGTCCGCCCCGACGAGGACGCCCTGGAGCCCGAGTGCGCGCGCGGCGCGCACGTTGGCCTCGAAGTCGTCGACGAAGACCACCCGCCTCGGATCGGCGACGGCCAGGCCGCCGAGCGCCAGCCGGAAGATGGCCGGGTCGGGCTTGCGCACGCCCACCTCGCTCGAGTCGACGACCAGCTCGAACAGCTCGCTCAGCGGAAGCAGCGGCCGCCAGCGGTCGCGGAACTCGCGCGCGTTGTTGGTGACGAGCGCCGTGCGCACGCCGGCCGCGCGCAGCCGGCGCGCGCGCTCGACGAAGGACGGCCGG
>DATAGA010000115.1:0-3565 GCA_036257215.1 Myxococcota bacterium | reverse complement strand
CGGCGCCACGAGGTCCGCGAGCTCGCGCACCTTCGCCTTGTTCTCGAGCACCCAGTCGAGGCCGGTGATGCCGCAGTCCATCACGCCCTGCTCGACGTAGCGCGCCATCTCCTGCGCGCGGATCAGCAGGCACTCGAGCTCAGGGTCGTCGATCCCCGGGTAGTAGGCGCGGCCGGAGAACGTCACCTGGTAGCCGGCGAGCGCGAACAGCTTGGCGGTCGTCTCCTGCAGGCTGCCCTTCGGCAGCCCGAGGCGGAGCTTCTGCGGCTCTGACTTGGGTGACACCGGCGCACCCCGCGCGCGGGAGCGGCCCGCGAGGCGCGCGACTCTACCGGGAGGTGAGAGCAGCCGCCAGCCGTTCGCGCAGCGCGGCGAGCTCGTCGAAGGACGGTCCGCGCGCGTACGTCCGCTCGCCGCGCTCGCTCGCGCGCACCGCGAGCACGCCGCGCCGCGCGAGCAGCTCGACCGCGTTCGCCACGGTCACCGGGTTCGCGCCCTCGGGCCTGCGCACCTCGCCGAGGAGCGCCGCGCGCTCGAACTGCGAGGCCGCCTGCTTCTCGAGCTGCTTGCGCGAGAGCGGGCCGGGCGCGGCGAGCAGCGCCGAGAACGTCGCGTAGTACGACTCCAGCAGCCCGAGCGTCTGCTCGGCGAGGAATGCAAAGTAGGGACGACCCTTCTCGGTGACGGCGAGCGCGTCGTCGCGGCGCTCGAGCGTGCCGATGCGCTCGAAGTAGTCGAGGAAGGCATCGAGCTGGAAGCCGAGGATCGTGCCCTTGGGCACGAAGAACTCGGTGTAGAAGAGGTCGAGCCAGAACGCGAGGTCGTCGCGCAGCTGGTCCTCGCGCGCGCCGCGCAGCAGCCGGCGCGCGAGGAAGCTCGGCGCGGCCAGGTAGTGGAACAGCGCGTTGCGGTAGACGTCGAGCGCCCGGCGCCGCGACTCCTCGTAGTAGAGGAGCTCGCCGCGCGGGTCCTGGGCCGACTCGATCAGGTCCGCGCGGCGCATGAAGTCGATGGCCTCCGCGTAGTCGGGCTCCGCCGCCGCGAGGGCCGGCGTGAGGCGCACGTCCTGCAGCCGCAACAGCTCGAGCACCTCACGCACGCGCGCGACGAGCTCCGCGCGGAAGAGGCCGCGGCGCGCCTCGCCGAGGAAGGCCGCCGCCACGACCGAGGTCGAGTTCGCCACCACAGCCCAGTTGATGCGCTCGGCGAGCTCGTTGCCGAGGCGCTCTACCAGCGCGCGCCGCTCGGGGTCGTCCTCGGAGCGCTCGGGCGCGAAGAGGTGCGAGCGCCCGCCGAGCGCTGCGGCCAGCGAGATCGGCTCGCCGAAGTTGACGAACACGCTTCCGAAGCGGCGACGCAGCACGCGCCGCGCGCGCATCAGCCCCAGCATGCTCTCGGGCTTCTTCTCGCCGCCCTCGAGCTCCTCGATCATCGAGCCCTCCTCGACGAGGCGCTCGTAGCTGATCGCGACGGGCACGAAGAAGAGGTCGCGGCGCTGGCTCGCAACGAAGGCCTCGAGGTTCCAGGCCAGCATGCCGAGGCGCGGGGAGAGCGTCTTGCCCGTGCGCGAGCGCCCGCCCTCGATGAAGAACTCCTGCGTGAAGCCCTCCTTCACGAGGTAGGCCAGGTAGCGCCGGAAGATCTCCTTGTAGAGCGGATCGTCGAAGCGCGCACGCAGGAAGAAGGCGCCCGCGCGGCGGAAGATGTAGCCGAAGGGGCCGAAGCCCATGTTCTCGCGCGCGGCGATGTGCGGCGGCACGAGGTGGTGCGCGTAGAAGAGCCAGGAGAGCACGAGGAAGTCGAAGTACGAGCGGTGGCTCGGGACGAGGACGACCGGGTGCCGCTTCGCGTAGCTGGCGACCTTGTCGAGGCCCACCTCGTCGATCTTCGAGAAGAGCCGCTTGAATACCGCCGTCACCGCGAAGTTGAGCAATGCGAGCAGCGTCGAGTTCATGTGGGCGGCGATCTCGCGGAAGATGCTCTCCGCCTCGGCCCGCGCGGCCTCCGGGGTCTTGCGGCGCTCGACCGCGTGGCGCTCGATCGCAGCCGCCACGGCCGGGTGCTGGAGCACGATCTCCTGGACGCGGTGGCGCGGCCGCAGCGCGGGGCCCTCGACCACGCGCTCCTCGCGGTAGAGGAAGAGCAGCATCGAGCGCCGCACCTTGCGCACGACCGCGTCGGCGCCCTCCGCGCGGCGCTCGTTCGCGAACGCCGTGAGGTCGATCGCCTCGCCCACGTTGATCGCGAGCGAGCGGTAGGCGATCAGGAAGCCCGTCACCTTCGCGACGTCGCTCGGGCGCGTCGGCGCGCCGTAGGCCAGGTTCAGCACGCGGCGGGCCGTGCGCGGGCCCTTGCGCCAGAACAGCGCGATCGGCACCAGGAAGACCGGCCGACCCGAGGCGGCGACGTCGACGACCTCGGAGAGGAGGTCGCGCTGGCGGCTCAGCTGCTCGACGGCGGCCTCGCGCCCGCGCAGCTGCTCGCGCAGCCGCTCGGTGCGCAGGAAGAGGAAGAGCGACTGACCGGCCTCGACGAGGCCGCGCGCGCGGCGCCGCTCGAGGCCGCTCGCATCGCCTTCCGCGCGCTCCTCGCGCCGAGCGCGCGCCCAGGCGCGCAGCGCCGCGGCGACCGGCCGGTAGTACCAGAAGCCGATGCTGTTGGCGAAGCCCGAGAGCCGCAGCCCCTGGCGCGCGAAGAGCGCGTTGAACAGGAAGTAGTCGAGCCGGCTCGCGTAGCGCATCACGTACACGACCGAGCCGCGCGCCTCGAGCGCGCGCAGGCGCGCGACGGTCGCGTCGTCGAGCTGGAGGTGACGGAAGTAGCGCTTCGCGAACCAACGGAAGAAGAGCTGGAAGCGCGGCGTCATCGCCGAGCGCGGATCGGCGATGACCTCGGGCGGCGCGGACACCGGCGGTGCGGCGTCGGGCCGGGCGGACACCGTCGGGGTGACCTCGGCCTGCATCTCACCCCTCCCGCGGCAGAGCGTAGCAGGCCCGCGCCGCGCGACTCACTGCGGCAGCAAGATGTCGTTCATCCGTGCCGCGATTTCCTCCGGGGTCCAGAGCCCGCCCTGCTCCGCCTTCGTCGCGCCCTTGGCCGTCACCATCCGCATCTCGGCGATGCGCCCGCCACCGACGAAGAACGTCTTGTCCGTCAGGTCCTTGGCGTAGTCGCTCGCGAGGTACACGACGAGCGGCGCGACGAGAGCCGGGTCCATGCGGTCCTTCATCTTCTCGTCCTGGAACCCCGGCAGGTCGCCGGTGAGGCGCGTGTAGGCGACCGGCGCGAGCGCGTACGCGCGGATGCCGTGGCGCTGGCCCTCGAGCGCGAGGCAGCGCGTGAAGCCCCAGATGCCGGCCTTCGCGGCGCCGTAGTTCGACTGGCCGAAGTTGCCGTTCAGGCCCGACGTCGACGACGTGTTGATGATGACCCCACCCTGCCCGCGTTCCTTCATGTGGTTGAACGCCGGACGGCTGACGCAGAACGTTCCCTTCAGGTGCACCGCCACCACGACGTCCCACATCGGCTCGTCCATCTTCGCGAGCGTCTTGTCGCGCAGGATGCC
>DATAGA010000108.1:0-6999 GCA_036257215.1 Myxococcota bacterium | reverse complement strand
CACCATTTGGCGTCAGGAAAAACGCCCGCCAGGGGGAGGAGGGTTCCCCTGCGAAGGCCGATAAAGCCCCCAGGGCAGACCCTTGCGGGACGTGGTTGCCGGGTGGTTGCCGGTCCGGACCGGGGCTCAGCCGCCCCCCGCCGCACGACCTCCGCGCCCGGCTTCGGGCGGCGCGAGCCAGGCGGGGTCGGCCGCGACCCCGCCGGAGAGACCTCGCAGGAAGGCCGCGAGCTGGGCGGCCTCCCGATCGCTCAGCTCGAGCGGAACGATCTCGCTGCCCGGGTCCGCCGGCGGGCGCCTGTAGTGCGCGACCACGTCCTCGAGCGTCGGCAGGGTCCCGTCGTGGAAGTACGGGGCGGTCTGCCCGACCTCGCGCAGGGTCGGAGTCTTGAAGGCGCCGGAGAGGGTCGCCAGCTCGCGCCGGTCGAGGAAGCGCAGCTCGCCGCAGCCCTCCTTGGGCGCGTCGCTGTAGCGGCCGAGGCAGTTGAACGGATCGAGCAGCAGGGACTGGAGCCCCGCGAAGCGACCCAGGTCGGGGAGCGGCCCGAGCCGGCTCGACGCCACGTCGTGGAAGCCGTGGTTCGTGAAGAGCGGTCCGTTGTGGCAGCGCAGGCACTGGGTCCGAGCGCCGTCGACGAAGAGCCGCAGGCCCGCGATCTCGTCCGCGTCGAGCGCGCGCCGCGCGGCAGCGAGGTCGCCGTCGAGCAGATGGCCGACGTACGCGTCGAAACGCGAGGGCGCGGGCGCCAGAAGTCGCTCGTAGGCGGCGATCGCCTTGCCGACGTTCGCGAAGGCCCGGTTCACGTCGTCACGGTCGCGTTCGGGAAGACGATCCCACGCGGCCTGTGCCGAGGCGTCCCCGAACGGACCCGCGCGCGGCGGAAAGCGCGTCGGATCGCCGAAGTCGGGCGCCGCGCCGAACAGCGCTTGGTACTCCGCGCGGTAGCGCGGGTCGTTCGCGACGAGGCGCGCCGCCTCGAGCCGCGTGCCGCCCATCTCGTTCGCAGCTTCGAGCGGCGCCAGCGCCTGCGCCCACTGGCTGTCGCGCCGCCCGTCCCAGTAGAGCCACGGGCTGTGGGCGGACCCGACGAGCGTCGGCGCGTTGCGGCTGCCGGGCCCGAGCCCCACCGACGTCGCGAGCCCGTCGCTGAACGAGCGCTCCGGACGGTGGCAGGTCGCGCACGCGACCGCGCCGCTCGCGCTGAGCGAGGCGTCGAAGAAGAGCCGGTGTCCGAGCTTCGCGGCGCGCGGATCGTCGGCGACGCGATTCGACGGATCCGCGCGCGTCTCGGCGAGCGAGCGCAGCGACAGCGTGCGCAGGAGCACGAGCTGGTCCGCGCTCCAGCCGTCGATCGCGGCGGGGGTCGCCGCCGAGCCCGATTCGGTGCGCTCGCGGGCGTCGCAGCCGGCCAGGCAGACCGCTGCCGCGATCAGCAGCAGCGTCCCAGCCGCGAGGAGCGCGGGCGAAGCCCGCGGTCCGCGGCTGTCCGCTCCGGAACGGAAGCTCCCGCGGTCCGACTCGTGGGCCGCGCTTCTAGCCATCCACCCGGACATGGAACACCGCGACGTCCGCACCCGGCGGTCCGACGACCTCGACGCGCAGGGTCCAGTCGCCGCCCATGTGGAACTTGACGCCTTCGACGAGGAAGCGGCCCGTCCCGAGCGAGCGCGTGACGCGCGGCGCCGTCGGGAGCCCATGCCCGTGCTGCGGCATCCCCCCGTCGAGCGCGAGCCGCGTCGGCACGAACGGCTCGCCCGCCGCGGTCGCGACCTCTACCACCCAGGAGTGGATCGCGTTCAACGGGATCGCGCCGTTCTCGGGCGCGATCGCAATCCGGTAGAGGCCGACCTCGCCCACGCGCTCGACGCGCGCGCCGCTCTGCGGGAGCCCAGAGCCCGCTCCTGCGCGACCTGCCGCCTCCCGCGGGCGCGCGTCGCACCCGAGGGCGGCGAAGGCGAGGAAGGAGAGGGCGACCCACGCTTGCATCACCGCCCCCCCTTGCCAGGCGTGCGGGCGAAGTCTACGCGCGCATCCGCTGAGCGGCGAGCGCCTCGTCGATCTGCTCCAGGGTGAGCCCGCGCGTTTCCGGCGCGTAGCGCAGCACGACGAGCGCGCCGAGGATCGGGCCGAGGGCCACGACGGCGATCGAGTTCGGAATGCCGAGCTGGAGCGAGAGCACGCCGATCGCGACCGGGGTCAGCACCTCGGTGATGCGCCCGACGAGGTTCGTCGTCCAGCCGTAGCCGGTGGCGCGGATCTCGGTCGGGAAGAGCTCCGACGCGTAGACGTAGGTCGACGTGTTCGCGACGGCGACGCAGAACACCGTCCCGACCATGAAGGCGTACTGACCCGCGACGCTCGTCACCTGGTAGAGCCCGGCGATCGCGAGCGCGGCGAAGACGTAGAACCCCGCGCACGTGTACTTGCGGCCGATGCGGTCGATCAGCCAGCCGGCCACGAAGTGGCCGGCCACCCCTCCGCCGTAGCCCCAGAAGACGATGTCGCCGACCAGCGCCGCGCTGAAGCCGAGGTCCTCGCGCGCGAAGATCACCCAGTAGACGACCGAAGGCGCCGTCACGACGTAGACGCAGTTCCACAGCAGCGCGACGAGCGCGGTGCGTTGCCGGTACTGCGCGCGCCACGGGACGACGAGGTCCCGGCCGAGCTGCCGCAGCGACGCCGCGACGGGGACCTCCGCCCCGAGACGCGCCGCCTCGAAGCGGCGGGTCTCGCGCATGCCGAGCCGCAGCACGAGGATGAACGCGAGCGGGAACAGCGAGAGCGCGTAGAGCGCGCGCCAGCTGTCGACGTCGCGCTCGAGGCCGAGAAGGTCCTGCGCCGACGCCACGAGCCAAGCGCCCGTGTCGTGCAGCCAGTTCCCGGGCGCGCCTTCGGGCAAGAGCACGTACGGCTGCACCTTGGCCATCGCCATGACGCCGACCGTCGCGAGGCTGATGAGGATCGCGGTGGCGCGGCCGCGCAGCCGCGCCGGGAACTCCTCGGCGACCATGATGACGGCGAGCGAGTACTCCGCGGTGAGGAACAGCCGGGCGAGCGCCTGGCACACCGTGAACTCGACCTTGTCGGTCGCGAGCGCGGTGAGGCCGTTGAAGAGCGTGAAGCCGACGACGGTCACCAGCATCAGCGTCCGGCGCCCGAAGCGGTCGGCGAAGAAGAGGAAGAAGAACGACGCCATGACGCCCATGCGCGTGGCGCCGTTCACGAAGCCCCACTCGCTGCGGCTGATGCCGAGCGACGCGCGTGTCTCCGATGCGGCGAAGGACAGCATCGCCGCATCGAAGCCCTCGAACAGCGTCGCGGACGAGAGCATGAGGAAGAGGAAGCCCAGGTAGGGGCCGACGCGGTCGGCCTCGACGGGGGCTCGGTTCATGGCGCCGAGCCTACCGCGGCGCCGGGGCGCTCCGGAAGCGAGGCGGGACGGCGTCCACCGCCGCGGGTCGGGTACGCTGTCGCCTCACCGAAGAGGAGTGGAGCATGGCGGAACGCACGGCGCCGCGAGGCGGGCTCGAAGGCATGGCGGCGCTCGTGACGGGCGGCGGCAGCGGCATCGGGCTGGGCTGCGCGCTGCGCCTCGCGGCGGACGGCGCGCACGTCACGATCTGCGGGCGCAGCGAGGAGAAGCTCGCGAAGGGCCTGCAGGCGCTGCGCTCGGAGGCGGCGGCCGGCGTCACCGTGCAGGCGATCGCGGCCGACGTGACGGTCGAGGCCGACGTCGAGGCCGCCGTCGCGAAGGCGGCCGCGCCGACGGGTCGGCTCGACGCGGCGATCGCGTCCGCGGGCGGCGCGGACTGGCTCGGACCGGTCACGCAGGCGCCGCTCGACGCCTGGCGCCGCGTGCTCGCCGTGAATCTCGACGGCACGTTCCTCACGCTCAAGCACGCGGGCGCGGCGATGGTGCGCGGCGGGGGCGGCTCGTTCGTCGGCATCTCGTCCATCGCCGGTGCACGCCCGCACCGCTGGTTCGGCGCGTACGGCCCCGCGAAGGCGGGGATCGAGGCCCTCTGCCAGATGGCGGCCGACGAGCTCGGGGCCTCCGGGGTCCGCGTGAACGCGGTGCGGCCGGGCCTCGTCGCCACCGATCTCACCGTCGCCATGACGACGATCGCCTCGATCCGCGACGACTACCTCTCGCAGATGCCGCTCGGCCGCGTCGGCACGGTCGAGGACGTCGCGGCGCTCTGCCGCTTCCTCGTCGGGCCCGAGTCGAGCTGGCTCACCGGCCAGGTGATCGGCACCGACGGGGGCCACGCGCTGCGCCGGGGTCCCGACTTCTCGTCGATCCTCGCCGGGCACTGGGGAGCAGATGGGCTGCGCGGCGTCGTCCCCGCCGGCGGCGGCTGAGGCGTGAAGGCGTCCGAGCTCGTCGCGCTCGACGCGGCGGTCGGCCCCGGCGGCCTCGACGCCGAGGCCGCCGTCGCGCAGCTGCGCGCCGCGGATCCGGTCCTGGGCCGCACGCTGGAGCGCGCGGGTCCGTTCGCGCTCGAGCGCAAGCGGGCGCCGACGCTCTTCTACGCGCTGGCCGAGGCGATCACCCATCAGCAGCTCTCGGGCCGCGCGGCGCGCACGATCTTCGGACGCGTCGTCGAGCTCTTCCCGCGCACGCGCGGCGGTCCGACGCCCGAGCAGGTGCTCGCCGCGACCGACGAGGCGCTGCGAGGCGCCGGTCTCTCGCGCGCCAAGGTCGCGTCGCTGCGCGACCTGGCGGAGAAGGCCGCCTCGGGCGCGATCCCCACGCTCGCCGAGGCGCGCCGGCTCGACGACGAGGCCGTGATCGAGCAGCTCTCGTCGGTGCGCGGGATCGGGCGCTGGACGGCCGAGATGCTGCTCATCTTCCACCTCGGCCGGCCCGACGTGCTGCCGCTCGGCGACTACGGCGTTCGCAAGGGCTACGCGCTCGCGTTCCGCAAGCGCGCGCTTCCCACGCCCGCGGAGCTCGCGAAGCGCGGCGAGCGCTGGCGACCGTACCGCACCGTCGCGACGTGGTACCTCTGGCGGGCGCTCGAGCTCCCTGCGGTGCGCAAGGGCGCACCCGGAGGATGACCGGTCCCCGTGCAGGGCCACGTCGAGACGGAGCGAGTGGCGATCGGCTCGATCGTGATCCTGTGCCACGAGTTCGAGCGGATGCTCGCGTTCTGGCGCGAGGCGCTGCGCTACGTCGTCGGCCACGCCGATCCGAAGGGCGGCTTCGTGATCCTGCGAGACCCGCGCGGAAGAGGGCCGAACGTGTCGCTGGACCAGTGGCCCACGCCGCGGAGCGGGAAGCGCAGCCGGCTGCACCTCGACCTCTACACGACGGACCAGGCCGGCGAGGTCGAACGACTCGTCGGGCTCGGGGCGCGGCGCTACCCGTGGAGATACCCCCCTCATGCCGACTACGTGGTGCTCGAGGACCCGGACCGGAACCTGTTCTGCGTCGTGCAGGTCCCTCCCGGGGAGGGCGGCGCGAACGGCGGCGGAGCGGGCGCCTAGCCTGGAGGGCCTCCGATCGTGACGCCGATCTTCGGCTCGCTTGCGCTCGTCGCCGGGATCGCGGCCGCGATCCAGTCCGCCGCCAACGCCGGGCTGGCGCAGCGGATCGGGCTCGGCGCCGCGCTCGTCGCCAACACGGTCGTCGTCCTCGCCGGCGCGCTGCTCCTCTTCGTCGCGCGCGGACCCCATGCGAGCTTCTTCCCCCCCGGCACGCCGTGGGCGCTCTACACCGGGGGCCTCTGCGGCTTCGTCTTCATCTTCTGCCTCGCGCTGGTCTTCCCGCGGATCGGTGCGGCGTGGGCGATCGCGCTGGTGGTCCTCGGCCAGAGCGCGGCCGCGCTCGCGATCGACCACTACGGGCTGCTTGGAATGCCGAAGGATCCCGTCACGCTCGCGCGCGCGGCCGGGCTCGCGCTCGTCGCGCTCGGCGTCGCGCTCATCCGGCTCTGATGGCGTCCGCGAGCGTCGCGCTGCGCCGGATGAGTGCCGCGGAGCTCGACCGCATCGGCGAGATCGACCGCTCCGAGCGGGTGACGCATCTGTACGAGTACCGGGAGGGGACCCTCGCGAGGCGACCGGTCGACGTCGCGGTGCCGCCCTGGTCTCTCTCCGGCGACCGCGAGCACACCGTCCCGGGCAAGGTCGCGGCGTGGCGCCCGCTGCTCGAGCGGGGCGGGACGCTCCTCGGCGCCTTCGACGCCCACGCCCTGGCCGGATTCGCGATCTATCGGCCGCGTCTCTCGGAGGGCATGGGCAACCTCGCGGTGCTCCACGTGAGCCGCGCTCATCGCCGGCACGGCCTCGGCGCGCTCCTCGTCGGCGAGGTCGCGCGCCTCGCGCGCGCGGACGGCGCTCGCCGCCTCTACGTGTCGGCGACCCCGACCGGCGCGACGGTCGAGTTCTACCTGGGCCGCGGGTTCCGGCCGACCGACCAGCCCGACGCGGAGCTGTTTGCGCTCGAGCCCGAGGACATCCACATGGTGCTCGAGCTGTGAGCACGTCGGCCGCCCGGCGGCGAGAGGAGGGCACCGGCGCGCGACGCTCGGGCCGGCGTTGGCTGCGCGGCCTCGCGCTCGCGGGCGCGCTGGCCGCGTCGCTCGCCTCCGCCGCGGAGCCGGAGGCGCCGCCCGAGCCGCACCAGCCGCCGCGCGTCGCGCCGGCCGACGAAGCGCCGCGCGACGCCTCGCTCGTCGCTTTCCGGACCCGCCTCCTCGAGGCGGCCGCCCGTCGGGACAGGCAGGCGCTGCTCGAGCTGCTCGATCCCGGCGTGCTGAGCTCCTTCGGAGGCGAGGCCGGACCGGCGGAGTTCGAGCGTCTCTGGAAGCTCGACGAGGCCGACTCGCGCGTCTGGTCCGTGCTGCGCGACGTCGTGAGCCGCGGCGGAGGGTTCATGGAGGACGGCGAGTTCTGCGCTCCCTACGTCTACGCGAAGTGGCCGCCCGACGCGGACCCGTTCGAGGGAGCGCTCGTGGCCGAGGACGTGCCCATCCATTCCGCGCAGGACCGGG
>DATAGA010000099.1:0-8300 GCA_036257215.1 Myxococcota bacterium | reverse complement strand
GAACGGGAACCTCTTCGCCGCGAGCGTCGTGACGGGCGTCATCGCCGAGTACGACCTCGACGGCAACCTCGTGCGCCGCGTGGTGTCGCCCCCGAATCCGCTCCCGCCCTCGTTCCCGACGCCGACGGGCAACCCGCAGGGCATCGCGTTCGGCGCCGACGGCACGCTCTACTACGCAGACCTCGACCTCGAGGGCACGTTCCCGTTCGACACCCACACCGGCGACGACGGCAAGATCCGGCGCGTGAGATTCAAGAACGGCAACCCGCAGGCTCCGGAGATCGTGCAATCGGGCCTCGCGTTTCCCGACGCGGTGGCCGTCTTCCCGGGAGACATCGAGCGCAAGGCGCTGGGCGGGACCGGCAAGACCGAGTGGCGCACGTACGGCGGGGGTTCGTCGCGGCTGTTCGTGAACCCGAAGGAGAAGAAGCTCAAGCCCGGCAAGGTCGACGAGCTCCGGGAGCGCTGGCGCTACGAGACGGGCGCGATCGTGACGGCGTCGCCGACGGTCGCGTCGATCGAGGTGCCGGGCGAGGGCCGCATCCAGGTGGTGTACGTCGCCTCCTGGGACAACAACGTCTACGCGCTGCGCTTCTCCGACGGAAGCCGGCTGTGGAGCTTCGCGGCGGACATCCAGCCCGGTGCGTCGCTGCCCGCCGCCTCGTCGGTGCACGTCGAACGCGTCGGCGAGCGCGACGTCGCGTACGTCGGCCTCGGCGAGACGGTGTACGCGCTCGACGCCGCGACCGGCGACGAGGTGTGGCGCTTCGTCGCGGGGACGGGCTGCACCGACGTCCTCGGCGACCCGCCGGGGCTCTGCTCCGTCGACGGCGAGCGCAACCAGGTGGAGACGTCGCCGATCGTGGCGGACGGGAAGCTCTTCTTCGGCATGGACGTGAACGACGTCGCGCTGGGGAAGGGCGGCTTCTACGCCGTCGACGCGGCCGACGGCCGGCTCGAGTGGTTCTTCGACCTCGAGACGGGGAGCACCTGCGTGCCCGACGCGGCGGACGAGATCCGTCGCTTCGACGGCTACCACACCGAGGAGGAGCTCGGCCTCCCGGCGCAGTTCCTGGCCACGCGTGCCGGCTGCGACTTCGACCGCACGCCGACGGGGTGCGCCAACGTCTGGTCTTCTCCGGCGGTGGACTTCGAGCGCGAGCTCGTCTACTTCGGCTCGAGCAACTGCGACACGGACGAAGATCCCAACACGAACGAGCCGCCGCCGCCGATGCCGCCCTACGACGAGGGCCTCACGGCGCTCCAATTCGACGGCACCCCGGCGTGGCGCTGGCGGCCGCGCGAGATCGGCAACACGGACCTCGCGTTCGGAGCGACGCCGAACCTCTTCACGATCAAGCGCGGCAACGCGAAGGTCGAGGTCGTCGGGATCGGCGGCAAGGACGGCGCGTACTACGTGATCGACCGCGACGGGGTGAACGAGGACACGGGCCTCGGCTTCGAGCCGGCCGACCCGCTGGCGCTTCCCTACTGGTTCACGCAGCTCGTGCCCGGTGGACCGGCCGGCGGCGTGATCGGGACGCCGCTCGTCGACGAGAAGTCGCGCCGCATCGTGATCGCGACCGCGCCGGGGTTCGACCCGGTCCAGCCGCAGCAGCCCACGGTGCGGGCGCTCGACCTCGACACGGGCGCGGTGCTCTGGGACAACGCCGGCGGTGCGGTCGACGACGCGAGCTTCGGGCCTGTCGGCGGTACCCCGAAGCTCGCGATCGTGGGCTCGATCATCGGGCCCATGCTGCGGATCTACGACGCCAAGACGGGCCAGCGTCTCCTGAGCCGCCAGCTCGGCGACGTGGTCCTCGGGAGCGCCATCGCGTCGGGTCCGGTCGTCGTCGACGGCACGATCCTGGTCGGGACCGGCATCGGCACGTTGGTCGGCGACCCCGGGGCGCCGTCGGAGATCACGGCCCGGATCCCGTCGAGCCTGTTCGCGCTCTGCGTGCCGGGCTCGAAGGGCTGTCCGAAGGAGGAGTAGCGCCCGGGAGCTCCACGGCCCCGCGCTCTCAGACGGCCGACCAGTTCTCGGCGTAGAGACGGCCGGAGAGTGCGCGAGCGACCGCGCACGACGCCGCGTTGTCCCACGAGGTGCTGTAGAGCGCGACACGCCCCGTGCGCTGCACCGCACGGGCCCAACAGGCGACCGCGGCGCGCGCGAGGCCGCGGCCGCGGAAGGGCTCGCGCGTCGAGACGCCCGCCTCGGCCGCGGCGGCCGTCCAGCCGCGCGCCGAGTGACACAGCGCCGCCGGCTCTCCGGCCTCGAACGCGATCGCGACGGGCACTATTGCGTCGTACTCGGCCGCGAGCCACGGAAACGCCTCTGCCCACCGGCGCGCTTCGTCGGGCGCGATCTCGCGTGCGCGCGGGTCGTGCGGGAGCGCCTCGGGCAAGAGGAACGCGGGCCCGCGGTGCTCGTCCTCAAACGGCGAGAGCAGCTCGCGGACGCGCTCGCTGCAGGCGGGAAGGCGGTCCGGGTGCGGCTCCCCGAGAACCGGCTCGACCGCGCACAGCCGTTCGAGCTCGGCGCGCGTGTCGGCGTCGAGATCGGCGCGCGAGGCCCACACGTTCCCGTCCGCCGAGCGTACGAGCGCGAGCCGCGGTGCACGCCGGGCCGACCGGGGGCCCCGCGTGCCCGTGAGGCGCCCGGACGCGTCCCGCGTCCAGAGCACCTCGAGGTGCAGCTCGCTCAGCGCGCGCGCGGCCAGCGCACCGCCATCCTGCGGGACGACGCCGCCCCCGGAAACGCGTTTCCTCGGAGGGAGCTGGCTCGTCTCAACGCCCCTGGAACTTCGGCTCGCGCCGCTCGACGAAGGACCGCACGCCCTCGGCGGCGTCCTCCGTGTTCGCGAGGCGCCGCTGCGTGGCGGAGAACTCGGCGATGCAGGCCTCGGGGCCTTTCGCGAGGTAGAGCTGCGCCGACGCCTTCGTCGCCTGGATCGCGAGCGGCGCCATCGAGGCGATCTTCGCGGCGAGCTCGCGCGCGCGCTCGAGCTGCGTGCCGGCCGGGACCACCTCCTGCACGAAGCCGCAGCGGCGCGCCTCCGCGGCGTCGAACTCGTCGAGGACGAGCAGGTGGTACATGGCGTTGCCGTAGCCGCCGCGCTCGACGAAGCGGAAGGTGGCGCCACCCGTCGCCATGATGCCGCGCTTGGGCTCGAGCTGGGAGAAGCGGCAGTCGTCGGCGGCGATGGCGATGTCACACGCGAGCATGATCTCGATGCCCGCGGTGTACGTGATGCCGTGCACGGCACAGATCACCGGCTTCGTGCACTTGCGCGAGAGGCCGAAGGGGTCGACGCGGCTCTCGGGGCGCTCGCGGCCGCCCTCCTTCATGCCGTCCACCCACTTCGGGAGGTCGAGGCCCGCGGTGAAGTGCTTGCCGTGGCCGAAGAGGATCCCGACGCGCAGCGCCGGATCGGCGTCGAGACGCGTGAAGGCGTCGGTCAGCTCCGAGACCATCTTCGGCGTGAGGCCGTTGTACTTCTCCGGCCGGTCGAAGGCCATCTCGAGGATGGGTCCGCGCGCCTCGACGCTGATCGTCCCGTCCGCGTGGCGCTCGCTCGCCGCCGCCGCCGCCGTCATGTCGCACCCTCCGCGGCCTCGCCGGGGGGCCGCACCACCCGGCCGTAGCGCGCCTGCTGGAGCAGCGGGCTCGCGCACGTTCCGGGCTTCGTGTCGTAGGCGAGGAGCGCGACGAGCCGCGGCGTCGCGCCGCGGACCGGCGAGACGCAGTGGATCGAGTAGCGCCCCTCGAAGAGGAGCAGCGTGCCGGGCCGCATCGGGAGGCGCCGCACGGCGGTCGCGTCGCCGGCGAGGAGGCGAGCGACGTCGTCGTAGTGCTCGTCCTCGCCGCTGCGGATCCTCGGCGCGTAGAGGAAGTCGCCCCCGGTCTCGCAGCTCTGGAGCGCGAGCGAGACGACGAAGTCGGTCTGGTCGAAGTGCCACTCGAGCTCGTCTCCGTCCTCCATGACGGCGACGTTGAGCGCGCCGAGTGGGTCGGCGTAGCGCACGAGGCGCTCCTTGCCGAGGCACGCTGCGATGAACGCCGTCAGCCCGTCCCACTCGTACAGGCGCCGCAGAGCGGAAGCGGGCGGGATCCGATCGTACGGCACCGCGCCGAGCGAGAAGGGGTTGAACGAGCGCCGCGGGTGCTCCGCCGGCCAGTCCGGCGCGGGAAGCTCGAGGTACGGCGTCGCCTTCCCGGCGCTCCGGTGCGCCTCGCCGGCGAGGGCAGCCGCCTCGCGAGCCATCGCGGCCGTGACCTCCGCCGAGAGAAAGTCCGGCAGCTCGCAGGCGCCGTCGCGGGCGAGCTGCTCGCGACAGCCGGCGACCAGCGCGCGACCGGCCGCGCTCTCGAGACGGTCGACCGGGTAGCGGGCGCGGTCGATCAGCGCAGCGGGGTCCATGCCAGCGGGCTCCGAGTGAGGGAAGGCGGACACACAGGGTTCCGCCGGCCGCCGCGGACCGCAACCGGCGCGCTTCACGGGCTCGCTTCGGGCACGCCCGCGGCCGGCGACACCCAGATCGGCGACGTCCACGCGCGCTCCTGCTGGCGCCACGCGTGCCCGGCCGCGCAGCACGCCTCGAAGCCCGCGGCGATCGTCTCGGGCCGCGCGCAGTCGACCCCGGCATCGACGCACTGCCACGCGCTCCAGCGGCAGGTCGGGTTCTCGACCACGCGCGCGTAGTAGACCGCGGGCTGGCGCGGGTCGAAGTCCGGATCGCGCCAGACGCGGCAGAGCTGGTCGAAGCCGGGGCCGCGCGGCTCGCAGGTCGCGCGCTCGACGTCCGCGCCGTTCGCCGCGTCGCCGGCGACGTCGAGCACGCGTTCGCGCGGCACGCCGCGGTCGAGCCAGCCCTTCACGATCTGGACGCGCTGGAGCGGCGTCCCGGGGCGCTCCGCGGTGCCTGCGTCGCGCAGCGCCCAGACCGCGAACGCGGGCGATGCGCTCGATCCTTCTGGCGGCGCCGGGAGGATCCCGCCCATCGGGACGCCGCCCGCGTACCCCTGCGCGGCGAAGTCGCCGACCTCGCAGAGATCGTCGCGCAGGCCGTAGCCCCCGAAGAAGCGCACGACCAGCCGCGGCCCGCTCGTGCCGTACGCCTCGCGGCGGCGCATCGCGTCGAAGAGCGCGTCGCGGCGGTTCTCCTCGGCCCAGAGCACCGCGAGGCCGCCCGGGTTGAACTCGAGGTCGTCGGTGAAGCCGACGGGGAGCGACTCGCCCGCGGGCGCGCCGGCGCCGCCGTGACCGGGATGCCTGCGCTCGTCGACTGCGCCGGCAGCGCCCAGGTGCGTGTCCGTGCTCGCGATCAGGCCGTAGCGAAACGGGTTCGCTCCGAGCCGCGCCTCCTGGGCGAGCCCCTCGAGCAGCGCCCCGCGCACCGTGTCGTTGGCGCGCGGCGGGTTGGCGAGCGGCGCGAAGTACTTCCCGCCGAACGAGTCGTAGGGAAGCTTCTCGTACGCGCAGAGCTCGTCCGGCGTGCCGACGCCCGGCAGGCACTCCGAGTCGCCCTTGTGCTGCATCACCTCGACGAGTGGCTCGAAGAACGCGCGCTCGCGCGCACCGTCCGGGCCGAGCGGGCGCCCGCCCTCCTCGAGCGGGAGGAACATGAGCCCGCCGGAGAGGTTCGAGTTGTGGGGGATCGTGAGCGCGTCGCAGCCGCTGCCGGCGTCGAGGCACTCGCGCCGCAGCGCGCGCCAGAGCGCCTGCGGCGTCGTGGCCTCGAAGTAGCTGACGGGCAGGGCGGGGACGACGCCGCCGCGGAAGACGACGTTGCGGTGCAGGTTCCGCGTGCCCGTCGCGCCGGTCCACTCGTAGCCGACGAAGCTCGTGAAGCGGCACTCCGGGGAGCGGTCGTACGCGGCCTCCGCGGCTTCGCGGATCTCGTCCCACACGGAGCGCGCCGCGTCGAGGCAGCCGATCCCGCTCTCGCCGCAGAACGCGAAGCGGGTGGGGTTGGCGAAGGCAGTGGCCTTCGTGTTCATGACGAAGAACGCCGCGCGCGGGAAGTTGCGGTACAGCCGGCACACCCACGCGTCGTTCCCGACGAGCGCCGGATCGCGGCAGATGGCGACCTCGCCGAGCTGCTCCGCGTGGTCGGTGACGGCCGCGAAGTCGAGCGGGCGTGCGAGCCGCAGGCGTCGCAGCGGCTCGTCGCCGCGGTAGGGCTGCAGCCCGATCTCGCCGCCGCGCGCGAAGCGGTACGCC
Source organism: Myxococcota bacterium (assembly GCA_036257215.1). Classification (GTDB taxonomy): domain Bacteria; phylum Myxococcota_A; class UBA9160; order UBA9160; family UBA6930; genus DATAGA01. The sequence goes on along the minus strand of DATAGA010000099.1, from coordinate 2,073 downwards.
TCGTCGGGGCCGTTGCGGGTGCCCTGCGTGCTCGCGTCCTGCGAGAGCGCGGTGTGCACGTGCAGGTCGCCGAAGTAGGGGCGGCGCAGCGGGTCGCGGTTCGCGCAGGGCGCTTCGTCGGCCGCGCCTGCGGCGGTGGCCCAGAATGCGAGCGCCGCCGCAGCGGCGAGCCTCGCGAGCGCGCATCCCCCCACGAGCGCGATGCTAGACTGGCTCGCCTGTGCCCGGGAGACCCGATGGCCGGTCCGCTCAACCGCCACAGCCGCCGCATCACGGAGCCGAAGAGCCAGGGCGCGTCCCAGGCGATGCTCTACGCGACCGGCCTGCGCGAGGGCGACTTCGACAAGGCGCAGGTCGGGATCGCGAGCATGTGGTTCGAAGGGAACCCGTGCAACATGCACCTGCTCGGGTTCGCGGAGCGCGTGAAGCAGGGCGTCGAGGCCGCGGGGCTCGTCGGGTTCCGCTTCAACACGATCGGCGTCTCCGACGGCATCTCGATGGGAACGGACGGGATGAGCTACTCGCTCCAGTCCCGCGACCTCATCGCGGACTCGATCGAGACCGTGATGTGCGCCCAGTGGTACGACGCGAACGTGTCGCTCCCGGGTTGCGACAAGAACATGCCCGGCTGCCTCATCGCGATGGGCCGCCTCAACCGCCCGTCGCTCATGGTCTACGGCGGCACCATCCGGGCCGGGCGCGGGCGCCGCGGCCAGCCGCTCGACGTGGCGTCGGCGTTCCAGAGCTACGGCGAGTACGTGGCCGGGCGCATCGACGAGGAGGGCCGCGCGGACATCGTCCGCTACGCCTGCCCCGGCGCGGGCGCGTGCGGCGGCATGTACACGGCGAACACGATGGCGTCCGCCATCGAGGCGCTCGGCATGGCGCTCCCCTACTCGAGCTCGACCCCCGCGGAGGACCCGCGCAAGCTCGACGAGTGCTTCGCGGCCGGCGCGGCGGTGCGCCGCCTGCTCGAGCTCGACCTCAAGCCGCGCGACATCATGACGCGGGAGGCGTTCGAGAACGCCATGGTCGTCGTGACGGCGCTCGGCGGGTCGACCAACGCGGTGCTGCACCTGATCGCCATGGCGCGCGCGGTCGGCGTGCGGCTCGGGCTCGACGACTTCCAGGCCGTGAGCGACCGCGTGCCGTTCCTGGCGGACCTCAAGCCGAGCGGCGCCTACGTGATGGAGGACCTCCACGCGGTCGGCGGCACGCCGGCGGTGATGAAGTACCTGCTCGAGCACGGGGCGCTCGAGGGCGGCTGCATCACGGTCACCGGCTCGACGCTCGCCGAGAACCTGCGCCAGCTGCCGGGTCTCACGCCGGGCCAGTCGGTGGTGCGCCCGTGGGAGGAGCCGATCAAGGAGACGGGTCACATCCAGATCCTGCGCGGCTCGCTCGCGCCGGACGGCGCCGTCGCGAAGATCACGGGCAAGGAGGGCCTCGCGTTCGCCGGCCCGGCGAAGGTGTTCGACCGCGAAGAGGCGATGCTGCGCGCGTTCGAGCAGGGCGCGATCCAGCGCGGTCAGGTGATCGTGATCCGCTACGAGGGCCCGAAGGGCGGACCCGGCATGCCCGAGATGCTCTCGCCGACCTCGGCCATCATGGGCGCCGGCCTCGGCGACGCCGTGGCGCTCCTCACCGACGGCCGCTTCTCCGGCGCCTCCCACGGCTTCATCATCGGGCACGTGACGCCCGAGGCGCAGGAAGGCGGACCGATCGCCCTCGTCCTGGACGGCGACTGGATCCGCATCGACGCCAAGGCGCGCCGCATCGACCTCGACGTCCCCGCGGACGAGCTGGCGCGCCGCCGCGCGCGCTTCGTCGCGCCTCCGCTCCAAGCGACGCGCGGCACGCTGGCGAAGTACATCCGCAGCGTGAAGCCGGCCTCGGAGGGCTGCGTCACCGACGAGTGACGTGGTGCGGACGGGCCCCAGGCTGGGCCGGTGGCGGCTCGGGCAGTGCGAGGCTCGGGCGGTGCGGGGGGCCTTCGGCTCATGGCTCGCCGCCACGCCCCCCGTACACATCGCGCTCATCGTGCGGCGGCTGCGCTTGACTTCGCCTGCGGAC
>DATAGA010000088.1:0-3663 GCA_036257215.1 Myxococcota bacterium | reverse complement strand
ACCTCGACCGTCCCGGCGCCGCCGAGCCGCAGCGACCCTTCGAGGCTCTCGAAGGGGACGGCGAGCGGCGAGCCGGGCGCCGAGAACGAGCCGTCCGCGACGGACAGCTCGACCTCACCGGCGAGACCGGCGTCGCCTCGTGCGAGCGACACGTCCGCGTCGAGCTCACCGGTGAGGGCGAGCCCTTCGAAGAGCACGAGCAGCTCGGGCGGCAGCGTCGCGAGCGCGACGTCCTCGAGCTCTCCGTCGAAGGCGAGGGGGTCCGGCCAGAGCGTCCCGGCGAGACCCCCGCTCGGGGCGCGCAGGTCCACGTGGAGCGCCGGGCGCCCGCGCAGCCACGAGAGCGACCAGGCCGGCCGCAGCGCGACGCGCTCGAGCACGACGCGCGCGCCGCCCGGCCACGCCAGCGCGACCGGCGCGCCGACGAGCGTGAGCCCGCCGAGTCCGGGGCGCGCGGAGAGCGAACCGATGGTGGTCTCGGCGCCGGTCGCGGCCGCGAGGGGGCCCACGAGGGCGCTGCGGAAGCGGTCCACCGGGAAGCGCACGACGAAGAACACCGCGGTCAGGAGCGCGCAGCCGAGACCGATCGCGAGCGCCCGGCCCCCGGCCGACGCCGCGTGCGCCGCGCGCCCCCTCCGCGCGGCGGCCACCATCAGGCGGGCTCGAAGGACGATACCGTGAAGGTCACGTCCAGCATCTCGGGGCGGTCCTTGCGCGCGCGGATGCGCAGGCTCTTGATCGAGAGCACCTGCTCCGACGAGTCGATCCGGTGCAGGTAGTTCACGAGCTGCGCGAGCGTCACGCCCTTGAGGGCGACCTGCACGCGGGTCTCGCGGTAGTCGTCGCTCGCGGGTGCGGTGCGCGGCTCCATCGAGTCGACCTTCACGGCCGACTCGCGCGCGAGCGTCTCGAGCGTGGTGAAGATCTCGCCGCGCGGGCCGCTCCGGATGCGCTGCTCGACGCTCGCGAGCCGGCCCTGGACCTCGTCGTACTCGTGGCGCAGGCGCTGCACGGCCGCGAGCTCCTGCTCCGCCGTCGCGACCCGTCCCGTGGCGGCCGAGGCGGCGCGCAGCGACGGCAGGACCACGCCGAGGAGCAGCACGGCGGCCGCGAGGGTGGCCCCGGCGACGAGCACGAGCAGCCGCTCCCGGGGCGCGAGGCCGTCGAAGGCGGCGCGCAGCCGCGCGAGCCAGCCGCTCACGACGCGCGCTCCTCGCCGCCGGCGCCGCCGCGCAGCTGGAGGCTGATGCGCATGCTGAAGTTCTGGCCGCCGCGCTTCGGATCGCTCGTGATGTCGCCGACGGTGATGCCCTGGAACGGCTCGAAGCGCGCGAGCTCGGCGCGCAGCCGGTCCACGGAGCCGAACGCGGGGCTGTGGCCGCGGATCTGCACGACCTGGCCCTCGATCGAGAGCTCCTCGAACTCGACCTCGAGGTCCTTGGGAATGCGCGCCGAGATCTCGGTGAGCAGGTCGAGCGCGGAGAGGTTGCCGCGGTAGACCCCGAGCGTCTCCGCGCGGTCCTGCGCCGCGCCCACCGCCTGCTGCATCGCGCTGATGACGCTCGGCGGCGCCGGCTGCCCGGGGAAGGCCTGCTCGTAGAGCGCGAGCGACTGGCGCTCGATCGCGTCGGTGCGCCGGCCGGCGAGGCCCATCCGCGTCGCGACGCCCGCGAGCGCGAGCACCGCCGCGAGCGCGGCGATGGCGCCCGTCGTGCGCAGCTCGCGCGCGATCCGGCCGAGGTCGACGCGGTGGGCCAGCTCGTCCTGGCGGAAGTTCATGTGGCTGCGCGCCTGGGCGCTCCCGCGCAGGGCGAGCGCGAGCGCCGGCGCGTAGAGCAGCGGATCGCCCTGCGCCACGATCGCGTTCCCGAGCTCCCCGGGCGGCGGCGCGAGCCGGCGCACCGCGAAGCCCGTGCGCTCGGCCAGGTACTCCTCGACCCGATGCAGGTGCGCCGTGCCGCCGAGGAGCGTCACCTCGTCGAGCGCCGGCCCTTCGCGCGCCGGGAGCACGCTCTCGAGCGAGCCCACGGTGCGGACGATCTCGCGCGCGATGCGGTCGATCACCGCCGTGGCGGCGGGTGACGCCTCGCGGCTCGGGGGCAGCACGCCGAGCTCGACCTTGCGCCGCTCGGCCTCCGCCTCGCCGATCCGCCGCTCCCCCGCGAGCGCCTGCGTCACGGCGTGGCCGGCGACCGGCACCGTGCGCGCCGCCACGGCGCGGCCGTCGACGCACAGGCAGAGCGTGGTCTTGCGGTGGCCGAGGTCGACGAGGAGCCGAACGCCGCCCAGCGGGAAGAAGGCGGCGAGGTTCGCGAGGGCGAGCCCTTCGGCCTCGACCACCCGCGCGTCGATCTGCGCGTCGCGCAGCGAGGCGAGCAGCAGCGCCACTTCGGCCTTCGGGACGAGCGCGGCCACGACGTCCGTGCGGCCTTCGCGCTCGCCCGCCACCTCGAAGTCGACGAAGAACTCGTGCAGCTCGAAGGGCACCTGGCCCTCGACCTCGAACGGCACCGCGGCGCGGATCTTGCGGCGGTCCGAGAAGGGGAACGAGAGCCGCCGGGTCGAGAGCCGGTCGCCCGCGACGCTCGCGACCGTGAACTCGCGCGGCAGGTCGAAGGTCTGGACGAAGTCGCGCAGCTCTGCGGCGAGCGACGGGGTCGAGTCGCCCAGGGGGAGCGCGCGCAGCTGGCCGAGCACGAGCTCGCGCAGCGACTGGCGCAGCTCCGCGGCCTTCACCGCGTGGCTGCCGATGTCGAGTCCGAGGATGCGCCGCGACATGGCCGCCGGACTCTAACGTCCGCTCGCGCCGCGTGCCGCGGTCCGCGCGCTCATCGCACCCGCCAGCCGTACAGCACGGGCTCCGCCGGCTTCTTGCGGTCCACGACGGCCTCGACCGAGCGCCGCACGTCGCCGTAGCTGGCGGTGGCGGTCACCTGGAAGACGTCGCTCCGGTACACGTCCGAGGGCGGGATCGTGGTCACGTCCGCGGGGGGCCAGTCGCCGCACTCCTGCTGGGCCTGACTCACGTCGCAGATCGGCAGCTCGGTCCGCGCCTTGAGCAGCTGCTGCACGTCGTCCTCCGACGCGAGCCGCTTGTCGAGTCCGCCGCCGATGTGGAGCGCGGCCGCCACCCAGCTGGGCGCCGTGTTCGGGTTCACGCCGGTGCCCTCGAACGGGTAGACGGTGACGTACGGCCGCAGCGCCGCGACGAGCGTTCGGTCGAAGCCCTTCACGAGCGCGAGGTCGTCGAGCGAGAGGAGCGGCTTGTTCCAGGCGCGGTAGGGCGGGTCCTGCGCCTGGTACCACGCGTCCTCCGGCTCGCCGCGCAGCGCGACCTCGTCCTCGTCGAGGTAGTCCATCAGGTTGCGCGCGAGCTCGTCGGGGTCCCAGGGCTTCTCCTCCTTCCGGCCGGGCATCTCCTCGATCACCTTGGCGAAGAAGTCGCGCAGCCAGTTGAGCACGGCGTCGCGGTTGGCCTCGTTGTCGGACACGATGCGCGCCGCGTTGACGTCGATCTTCGCGGCGGCGTCCTGGATCTCGAGCTTCAAGGTGCCGCCGTCGTCCGTCGCGATCTCGAGCTCGGAGGCCAGCGCCCAGAGGTCGTCCGGCGTGTCGATCGGGAGCTGGCTGCGGTCCTCGTCGAGCGCGTCCTGCTGGATCAGC
>DATAGA010000063.1:0-2827 GCA_036257215.1 Myxococcota bacterium | reverse complement strand
GATGCTCTCGGTCTCGCGCAGCGAGCGCAGCACCGCCTGCACCGCGAGCGGGCCGTTCTCGCTGATGCGCGCCGCGATCTCGCGCGCCTTCGCGAGCGCCTCGCCGTGGGGCACGAGGTGGCTCACGAGGCCGATCTCGCGGGCCTCCTTCGCGGGGACGTGGCGGCCGGTGAGGAGGATGTCGGCCGCGAGCGTGTACGGGATCTGGCGGCGCAGGCGCACGCTGGAGCCGCCGAGCGGGAAGAGGCCGCGCGTCACCTCCGTGACGCCGAAGGTCGCCGTCTCCGCGGCGACGCGGATGTCGGTCGCCTGCAGGATCTCGGTCCCGCCCGCGACGGCGAAGCCCTCGACCGCGGCGATCAGCGGCTTCTTCAGGCGGTAGTGTCGCAGCAGCGCCTTCCAGTGGAGGTCCGGGTCGGCGTCGAAGCGATGCTTCCACGTCTCGCTGCCCTGGTTGCCGGCGGCCATCGCCTTCAGGTCCGCGCCCGAGCAGAACGTGCCGCCGGCGCCGGTCAGGATCGCGCAGCGGACGCCGGGGTCCTCGTCGATCTCGCGCCAGGCGTCCGCCATGATGCAGAGCATCTCCGGAGAGAGCGCGTTCCTGCGCTCGGGCCGGTTCATGGTGACGACCACGACGGGGCCGTCGCGCTCGACGAGACACTCGGGCATGGCCCCTCCCGCGCGGCGCCCAGGGGGCTCGTCCAGGCGGACCGCTTTTTGAAACGTGTTTCAATTCGAAGTCTGGCCGACCGCGACGCCAGCGGCAAGTGGGGTAGGGTCGACCGGTGGCGATCGCGCCCTGCCCGCATCGACCGCCGTGCCCCGGCTGCCCGCGCTACGGCGCGCCCGGCCCGCCGCCCGCCGCGCTCGCGCGCCTCGAGCAGCTCGCGGCGGCGCATGGGCTCGCTGCGCCCGCGGTCGTCCTCGGCGAGCCCTTCGGCTACCGCGTGCGCGCGCGTCTCATGGTGCGCGGCCGCCCTGCCTCTCCGAAGGTCGGGCTCTTCCAGGAGGGCTCGCACCGCCTCGTCGACGTCCCGCGCTGCGCGGTGCACCACCCGCTCGTGAACGAGGCGGCGGAGGCGGCGCGCCAGGCGATCCGCGCGACCGGGACGCGCCCCTACGCCGAGCGGCCCCACGCGGGCGACCTGCGCGCCCTCCAGGTCGTCGTCGAGCGGCCCACGCAGACGGCGCAGGTCGTGCTCGTCGGAAACGCCGCCACTTCGGCGCCGCTGCGCCCGCTCGGCACGGCGCTCGAGGAGCGGCTCGGCGCGCGTCTGCACAGCCTCTTCTGGAACGGCAACGCCGCGCGCACCAACGTGATCCTCGGTCCGCACTGGGAGCGCTGGCGCGGCCCGGAGGCGGTGCGCGAGCGCATCGGCGGTGCGGACGTCTTCTTCCCGCCCGGCGCCTTCGGCCAGAGTCACCTCGACCTCGCGGACCGCCTCGTCGACGCCGTGCAGGCACAGGTGCCGGACGGCGCGCGCGTGCTCGAGCTGTACGCGGGCTGCGGCTCGATCGGGCTGGGCCTGCTCGCGCGCTCGGCGCAGGTGACGTTCGTCGAGAGCGCGCCCGACGCGGTGCGCGGGCTCGAGCTCGGCCTCGCCGCGCGTCCCGCGGCCGAGCGCGCGCGCGCCGAGGTCGTCGCCGGGACCGCCGGCGACGCCGCGGAGCGCGTCGCGGGGGCGGACGTCGTCGCCGCCGACCCGCCGCGCAAGGGGCTCGATGCGCCGCTCCTCGCGGCGCTCGCCGCGGCGCCCCCGGCCCTCTTCCTGTACGTCTCCTGCGACCTCGACTCGTTCGAGGCGCAGTGCGCGGCGCTCGTCGGCGGCGGGCGCCTGCGGCTCGCGGGCCTCGCGGTCTACGACCTCTTTCCGAACACGCAGCACGTCGAGACGGTCGCTCGCTTCGAGGCGCGCTGAGCTACGCTGGTCGGCCCACCGGATAGGAGCCCTTCCATGCCCGCGCCCCAGCTCTCGCTCCAGGAGATCTCCGACCGCATCCAGATCCAGGACCTCCTCACGCGCTACACCCGCGCGATCGACGAGAAGGACTGGAACCTGCTCGACACGTGCTTCACACCGGACGCGGACGTCGACTACACCGCGACCGGCGGGTCGAAGGGCAAGTACCCCGAGATCCGCAAGTGGCTCGAGATGGCGCTCGCGCCGTTCCCGATCACCGTGCACTACATCAGCAACACGTCGGTGGAGCTGAAGGGCGACCGCGCCGCGACGCGCACCTACGTCTGGAACCCGATGGGGTTCAAGAACCCGGACGGCAGCATGCACTGGTTCACCGTCGGCGCGTACTACGTGGACGAGCTCGTGCGCACCGGCGACGGCTGGCGCATCAAGAAGCGCGTCGAGGAGCACGGCTTCATGCAGGGCTCGCTGCCGGGGGCGCTCCAGATCCCGCGCTAGCCGATGCGCCTCGGAGACGTCCGCCACCCCGACCGCCTGCGCTTCGGCAAGCCGCTCGACGGCGTGCGCGTGCTCGCGCTCGAGCAGATGCAGGCGCTCCCGTACGCGACGCAGCTGCTCGCGCACCTCGGCGCGGACGTCGTGAAGGTGGAGCCGCCCGAGACGGGCGATACGGGCCGAGCGTCGATCCCGGCGCTAGTCGACGAGGACGGGCGCCGCGTCGGCGCGACGTACCTGCGCAACAACCTCGGGAAGCGCAGCCTCGCGATCGACCTGAAGCAGGAGGAAGGGCGGGCGCTCGTGCGGCGGCTGATCCCGCACTTCGACGTCGTGGCGGAGAACTACCGGCCGGGCGTGCTCGCGCGCTTCGGGCTGGACTATCGGTCGGTGGCGGCGCTCGCGCCGCG
>DATAGA010000016.1:0-4627 GCA_036257215.1 Myxococcota bacterium | reverse complement strand
GTCGATCGCGGCACACCTCGACCTCTTCGACGAGGTGCTCGCGAGCGACGGCCGCGACAACCTGAAGGGCCGCCGGAAGGCCGACCGCCTCGTCGAGCGCTTCGGCGCGGGCGCCTTCGAGTACCTCGGCGACGCGGCGGCGGACCTCCCCGTGTTCGAGGCCGCCGGCTCTGCGTCGCTCGTGGGCGCCGGGGCGGCGCTGCGGCGGCGGGCCGCGAGCCGCGTCCCGATCGCGCGCACCCTCGCCGACCGGCCGGTTGCATCCGTGCGGCTGCGCGCGTGGGTGCGCGCGCTGCGGCTTCACCAGTGGGCCAAGAACCTGCTGCTCTTCGTCCCGCTGGTCGCCGCGCACCGCGCGCTCGAGCCGGCGCTGCTGGTAGCGGCGGCCGCGGGCTTCCTCGCCTTTTCTCTGTGCGCCTCCGCGGTCTATCTGCTGAACGACCTGCTGGACCTCGCCGCCGATCGCGCCCATCCGACGAAACGCGAGCGACCCTTCGCGAGCGGCGCGCTGCCGGCGGCGGCCGGCGTCGCCATGGCGGTGCTCCTCCTGGCCGAGGGCCTGGTCATCGGCGCGTTCCTCCCGGCTGGGTTCATGACGGCGCTGCTCGCCTACCTGGGAGCGAACGCTGCGTACAACCTCGGGCTGAAGCGCGTCGCCATCGCGGACGTCGTCCTCCTCGCGGGCCTCTACGCGGTGCGCGTCGTGGCCGGCGGTGCGGCCACGGGGATCCCGATCTCGCCCTGGCTGCTCGGCTTCAGCCTCTTCTTCTTCCTGAACCTTGCGTTCCTGAAGCGCTACATCGACGTGCGTCGGGTCGCCGAGGCCGGGGGAACCGTCGTCCCCGGGCGCGACTACCGCGCGTCGGACCTCCCGCTCCTCGGCGCGATGGGGATCGCCGCGGGCTACCTCGCCGTCGTCGTCCTCGCGCTCTACGTGCAGAGCGACCACGTCGTCTCGCTCTACCGCCACCCGCGGGCGCTCTGGCTCGCCGCGCCGCTCGTGGCGTACTGGACGAGCCGGGCGTGGCTCGTCGCCCACCGCGGCCGGATGAACGACGACCCCGTCGTCTTCGCTCTGCGCGACCCGGTGACGTGGGGCATCGCCGCGGTGGGCCTCGCGCTCGGGGCGGCTGCGACGCTGGTCTGACCGCCCGGGTCGCGCGTCTCAGCGACCCGCCCGCGACTCGCCCTGCGCCGCGCTCGCCCAGTCGTCGAGCAGCTCGCGCAGCGCGGCGGGCCGGTTGATCGAGGGATCCTCGAGAACGCGCTCCGTCAGGAAGCGGAGCGCGCGGCCGACGCGCGGGCCGGGTCCCGTGCCGAGCCACTCCATCACCTCGCGCCCGCCGACGCTGAGGCGCGGCCGGCCGTCGGGCAGGACGCCCGCGCGCTCGAGGCGTTCGAGCGCGACGCGCAGCGCGCCGAGCCGCTCGCGCACCGCGGCCGTCTCGCGCGGGCCTTCGCTCCCTGCGGCGAGCTCCGCCTCGCGGAGCACGAGCAGCGCCTCGACGCCCGCGCGCTCGATCCGCACCAGCAGCCGCCCGAGCTCGCCCGGCTCGGCGACGCGGTCGATCGGGTGCAGTCGCACGAGCTGCGCCACCGCCTCGCCGCGCGCGCGCGCGAAGCGCAGCCGCGCGAGGAGCGCCGCGGCGTCGCGGCCGCGCAGCCAGCCGGCGAGACGGAGCGTGAGGTCCGGCGGCAGCGCGCCGACGACGGCGGGCGCGTCGGTAGCGACGGGCCCCACGAGCACGGCCTCGAGCCCGAGGTCGCGGAGCGCGGCCACGGCCTGCGCCGCGCCCGGAGCGAGCAGGAGGCGCTCGAGCTCTGCGCGCACGCGCTCGTGCGCGACGCGGCGCAGCGCACCGGCCCGCGCGCGGATCGCCTGCGCGAGCGCGGGGTCGACGGCGAGGCCGAGCTCGGCGGCGAGGCGCAGCGCGCGCAGCGCGCGCAGCGGGTCCTCGTCGAGCCGCGCGCCGGCGTCGCCCACGGCGCGCAGCCGTCCAGCGCGCAGGTCCGCGAGGCCGCCCTCCGGGTCGATCCAGCGCGCCGCGCCGCCCGCCGCCCCCGCCGGCACCGCGAGAGCCATCGCGTTGATCGTGAAGTCGCGCCGTCCGAGGTCGGCGGCCAGCCCGCCCGCCGGCCAGGTCGTGACGTCGATCGGGCCGGCCGCGGTCGGGACCATCACCGTCCCGTGGCGCAGCCCGATCGGGACCGCGCGCGGGAAGAGCGCGAGCACCGCCTCGGGACGCGCCGAAGTCGCGACGTCCCAGTCCGCCACCGGCCGCCCGAGGCAGAGGTCCCGCAGCGCCCCGCCCACGACGACGGCCTCGTGGCCCGCGTGGGCGAGCGTTCCGAGCGCGCGGCGGACTGCGGGCGGCAGCACCGGGTCGGCGGGAGGCTCGACCGGGGCGCCGCGGGTCACGGGTCGAGTGTAGGGAAGGCCCGCCGCCGGGTAGGCTCTTTCGGGGCGCGGGTCGCGCCGATAAGGGGCGCGATGGGCGCCCCGCCTCGCCGCGCCGGTCCGGGTACGGACCCCGAGGAGACGAATCCGACCGCGCCGCCGCGCGCCGGCGGCGCTCGCCGCACGCCGGCTCCCTCGGTCCACCACGACGGCCCGAAGCCGGGCGACGTGATCCAGGGCCGCTGGCGCTACGGGCTCGTGCGCCGGCTCGGACGCGGCGGCTTCGGCTCCGTCTTCCTCGCGCGCACGCTCGACGCCGACCGCGGCGACTCGCACGCGCCGCCCGAGCAGGTGGCGATCAAGGTGCTCGGACGCGCGAAGGGCAGCCACGCGCGCACGTCGCTGAAGCAGGAGCTCGCCGCGCTCCTCGCGATCGAGCACGACCGCATCCCGCGCCTCTACGACTGGCGCGTGGACCACGACCTCTCGTTCGCCGTGCTGCGCTACTACCCGCAGGGCAGCCTGGCCGACGCCTGGCAGAGCTTCGGGCGCTTCAGCGAGGAGCAGACCTGGCGCCTGCTCACCGATCTCCTCACGGCGCTCAACGCGGCGCACCGCGCCGCGATCCTGCACCTCGACGTGAAGCCCTCGAACGTCCTGATCGACGAGAGCGGCGGCTTCGTGCTGACCGATTTCGGCGTCGCACACGGCTCGCGCATGACGCGCGGCATGCTGCACCACGGCCAGCTGCTCGTCGGCCTCGGCACCCACGGCTACCGGGCGCCCGAGCAGGCCGAGCGCACCTACGGCTCGTTCGACCTCCGCACGGACCTCTGGGGCGTCGGCGCGACCGCGTGGGCGCTCTACACCGGCATCGACCTGAACCGCCGCCAGGACGTGCTGCGCCACAAGGAGGCGGGCAACGTCTACGGCCTTCAGCGGCTCTCCGACGTGCGGCTCCACTGCCCGCCGCCGCTCGAAGAGATCGTGATGGAGCTCCTCTTCATCGACCCGACGCGACGCCCGGGCGGCGCGGCCGAGGTGCTGACGCGCGTGCAGGCCATCGCCCAGGGCTTCGGCCTCGACGCGCAGACGATCGCGGCGTCGCGGCGCGAGAAGGTGCAGGCCGCGGAGATCCGCGCGGTGATCGAAGGCCTCGTGGACCCGCTCTGGTCGTCCGTCTGCCGCTCGCCGAACTTCGAGCGATTCTTCGTCAAGTTCGACGACGGCGAGGTGATCGCCGGGACCGGCGCGCCGGTCCATCACACCTTCCTGCTCCTCTCCGGCACGGTCCGCGTCGAGCGCGAGGGCGGGCTGCTCGACCTCGAGACGCGCGAGGGCACGTTCCTGTGCGCGGTCTCGACCCTGACCGGCATCTCGCGCGAGGTCACGCTGCGCGCCGACGGGCCCGTCTGGTGCTGCATCTTCAACGAGGCCGAGCTCGAGCAGCTCGTCACCTGCAACCCGGCGGTCGCCGTGCGCATGATCCGCACGCTCGCCAGCCGCCTCGCCGAGGGCCCGCCGCGCCGCCGCGGGGCCGAGTCGTAGCGCGGGGGCCCGGGTCGCGGGCGCAGGCCCTCGGCGCGGCCGTCGCGCCCTGGGCTAGAGCAGCTCCGCGAGCACGCGCGCCTCGTCCGGCGTCGAGACTCCCGGGGCGGAGAGCACCGGCAGCGCGTCGAGCATGCGGGCGAGGTACTCCCGGCTCCCGTCGGAGAGGGGCTCGAAGCGCAGGCCCATGCCGTCGGCGTCGGAGCGCACGACCTCGGCCTCGACGACGAGGGGGACGTCGCCCGCGCGCACGTGGAGGGCGAGGCGCACGCACTGGCCGAGGACGAGCGGCGCACCCGACTCGATCCGCATGCCGCCGAAGGAGAGATCGCGGCCGATGACGACGCGCGGCGCGCCGTCGGAGACGGCGATCACGCGGCGCGCGTAGGAGCGGCGCTCGCTGACGCGGCGGTCGGCCGAGGAGTCCGCCTCTCCTCGCATCTCTCCGGACGTGGCGACGCCGGCCTCGCCGGCGGCCTGCGTCTCCGCGTGCGCCGCCGCGTCCGCCGCAGCGCTCGCACCGGCCGCGGCATCCGCGTCGTCGAGCGCGTAGGCCCCGAAGACGCTCGACGTCGGCTCCTCGCTCGCCGCCGCCGGCTCGCCGCGCGCGGGCGCCGCGCCGCGGGGCGACGCCAGTGCCGCGCGGGAGCGCTCGCCCCGGGACGGGGCAGCCGCGGCGCA
>DATAGA010000013.1:0-2661 GCA_036257215.1 Myxococcota bacterium | reverse complement strand
GAGCGCGTCCGTCGCGTCGACGACGGGGAGGCCCGCCGCGTGCTCGGCGACGAAGCGGCGCAGCGCGCCCGTGTCGTAGCGCGCGTCGAGGTCGGCGAGGTCGAGGCGCTCGCGCAGCTCGCGGTCGGCGAGGATCCGGTCCGGGAACACCACGACGACGACCGGCGTGTCCCAGCTCCGCCCGGCTTCGGCGAAGCCGCGCAGCGCGTCGGCGACGCCCTCGCGTGCGAGTGCCGCGCGCGGGCCGTAGTTGTGCTCGAGGCGGCGCAACACGAGGTCGCGCAGCGGCGCGGGCAGCTCGGCCGGCAGCGGAAGCGGCGGGCGGCAGACGCCGTCGCCCCGCTGTACGTAGTCGTCCGCGCGCCCGACCCGGCTCGCCTGCCAGAGGAACATCGCGTAGCGGACGGTGCGGGCGTTCAGCGGATGGAGCCGGCGCAGGAACGGCGAGCGCGGAAAGCGGAAGTTGATGCCCGCGACGACCCGGCGCTCCGTCCCGGGCAGGTCGTCGGTGAAGTCGTTCTCGAGGAAGAGCGAGACCACGACGGCGTCGAAGCGGTAGCCCTCGTCGCGCAGGAAGTGGAGCAGCGCGAGCGACTCGGCCGGCCCGTAGCCCGCCACCCCGGCGTTGAGCAATTCGAAGGGCGCTGCGCCCGCGGCCGCGCGCCGCTCGTTCAGCACAGCCGTCGCGACCTCCGGGTAGTTGCAGGCGGCGTCGCGGCCGCTGCCTTCGGTGTAGGAGTCGCCCAGGAAGAGGACGCGCGGGCCGTCGCTCTCGCGCGGGTGCGGCGCGGCGCTGCGGAAGCCGAGCGGCGAGCCGGGGTGCGGCCGCTTCACGAAGACGCGCGTCCCGGCGCCGCTGACGAGCTCCCGGTACGGGCCGCCGAGCTCCGGGCCGCGCCCGTCGGAGCGCGACACGAGGAAGACGTCGAGGGCGGTGACGAGCAGCTCGACTGCGATCGCGACGGCGAGCAGCGCGCGCGCCGCGGCGGCCGCGCGCAGCGGACGGCCGCGCGCGAGCTCGAGCGCGAGCGGGAGAGCGAGCGCGAGGAGGCCCGCCAGCGTCGCGGCCGCGAGCCAGCGCCAGAGCGCGCGGCCCTCGTTCACGAGGCCGAGCGGGAGCGCGCCGCCGAAGTCCTGCCACCAGACGGCGACGGCCGCCGCGAGGACGAGCGCCAGCCACGGCGCAGCCCGCAGCCGCACGAGTGCCGGCCTCGGCGCGGGGCTCGGCGACGCAGCGTCGGCGGTCATGGGCGGCCGAGTCTACCGACTGGACCTCGCTATGCTCCGGCGCCCCGTGCGACGCCTGCGAGTCGTCCTCGTCAACGCGCTCGTCTTCCTCGGCCTCGTGGCGCTCTGCGCGGCGGTCGGCGAGGTCGTCCTGCGCGCGTCGGCGAAGCCGAACGACGCGTCGGTCACTGCGAGCGGTGGGCGCAAGCCCCGCTTCAACGTCTACCGCCCCGACGGCGTCCTCGGCTACGCGCACCGCCCGGACTGGCAAGCCGTGCACGCGACGGACGAGTTCGCCGTCACGGTCCGGACGAACGGCCTGGGCCTGCGCGGCGGGGCCGCGAGCGAGCGCAAGGACGCGGGGGTCTACCGCGTGCTCGTGCTCGGCGACTCGTTCGCCTTCGGCTTCGGCGTCGAGGACGCGGAGGCGTTCCCCGCGGTGCTCGAGCGCTCGCTCGCGCCGCCGCCCGGCTTCGCGCGCGTCGAGGTGCTGAACGCGGGCGTGGCCGGCTGGAGTGCCGACCAGTACCTGCTCTACCTCGAGACACGCGGCTTCGCGCTCGAGCCCGACCTCGTGCTCCTCGCGGTGAGCGAGAACGACCCCGGCGACCTCGCCTGGAACCGGCTCACGCTCGACGCGCGCCGGCTGCCGCAGCGGATCGAGCCGACGCGGCGCATGATCGACCGGCGCGGCGCGATGCGCTACCAGCGCGGCGGCCCGCTCGCCCAGCCGCAGCTGCGCCTCCCCGGCCAGACCTGGCTCGCCGATCACTCGCTGGTGTACCACTGGCTGCGCTTCCGCCTGGCGCGCCTGCGCGAGGCGCGCGAGCTCGAGGCCGAGGAGAAGCGCCTGCGCGCCGAGGCCGGCGCGCCGCCCGACGGGCCGATCGAAGCGCTCGCGCCCGAAGACATTCAGCGCGGGCTCTGGACCGGCCCGGCGTTCCAGCTGCGCTACCACCGCTACCTGGTGGACGCGACCGCGGCGGCCTGCGCGCAGCGCGGGGTCGCGCTCGCGACGCTGCTCGTCGAGTTCCGCGGCGAGGAGCCGAAGCCGGACAGCGCGGCGGCCGCCCTTCGCCGCGACTGCGAGAGCGACCCGCGCTGCGTACGCTCGAGCGGGCTCCTGGCCGGCGCGGACCCGGAGCCGCTCTTCTTCGCGCACGACGGGCACTGGACGCCGCACGGACACGAGCGCGTCGCGCGCGCCCTCGCCGGCTGGCTCCCGACCCTGCCGCGCTAGCCGCGCGACCCAGGGCTGCGTCGCGGAAGCTCCCTCGCCGGATCCAGATAGCCGCGAACCGCGGGCTGCGCCCGCGGTTCGCGGCTAGCGGCCCTCGAACTTCGGCGGGCGCCGCTCGGTGAAGGCCTTGAGGCCCTCGGCGAAGTCGCGGCTGCGGAAGAGCGGCAGCAGCTGCAGGAAGACGTGGTGCACGT
>DATAGA010000005.1:0-3493 GCA_036257215.1 Myxococcota bacterium | reverse complement strand
CGAGCCACGACCTCGAGCAGGAGGTGACCACGCTCGTCGCGTCGGACGCGCCGGTGCGGCTCACCCGCGTGCGCGTCACGAACCGCGGCGGCTCGGCGCGCCGCCTGTCGGCGTTCGCCTACTGGCGGCTCGTGCTCGGCGTGCTGCCGGAGGAGGGCGCGCACGCGGTGGTCGTCGAGAGCGGCCCCAGCGGTCGCGGCCTGCGCGCGACGAACGGCCTCGCGGGGCTCTTCGCCGACGGCGTCGCGTTCGCGGAGGTCGCGACGAACGCGGCCGGCGCGGAGGTCTCGTGGACGGCCGACAGGGTGGGCTTCCTCGGCGTCGGCGGGTCTCCTGCACACCCGCGGGCCCTCGCGCGGACCGGGGCGCTCGACGGGCGCACCGGGCCCGGTCTCGATCCGTGCTTCGCGCTGCAGGCGCGCCTCACCCTCGCGCCGGGTGCGAGCGCCGAGTGCGTCTTCCTGCTCGGCGAGGGCGGAAGCCGCTCGGAGACCGAGGCGCTGGTCGCGCGCTTCTCCCGGCGCGGCGCCTTCGACGACGCGCTCGCCGCCGTGCGCGCCCAGTGGAACGAGACGGCGGGAGCGCTCCGCGTGGAGACGCCCTCCGAGGTGCTCGACGTGATGCTCAACGGTTGGCTTGCCTAT
The DNA here is from genome assembly GCA_036257215.1 of Myxococcota bacterium. Lineage (GTDB taxonomy): Bacteria > Myxococcota_A > UBA9160 > UBA9160 > UBA6930 > DATAGA01. Next base: position 2,849 of record DATAGA010000005.1, on the reverse strand, counting down.
CAGACTCTCTCGTGTCGGCTGTGGGGACGCACGGCCTTCTACCAATCGGGCGGCGCGTTCGGATACCGCGACCAGCTCCAGGACGCGGCGGCCCTGCTTCACGCGCGGCCCGACCTGACGCGAGCCCAGATCCTGCTCCACGCCGCGCACCAGTTCCCGGAAGGCGACGTGCTCCACTGGTGGCACCCGCCCGGGGACCGCGGAACGCGCACGCGCTTCTCCGACGACCTGCTGTGGCTGCCCTGGGTGACGAGCCACTACGTCGCCGCGACGGGAGATCGCGCCGTGCTCGACGAGGAGGCGGGGTTCGTGACGGCTCGCCTGCTCGAGCCCGGCGAGGACGAGGCCTACCTCGCGACCGTTCCCGCCGCCGAACGCGCGAGCGTCTACGAGCACTGCTGCCGCGCCGTCGATCGCTCGCTCCGGGTGGGGTCGCACGGGCTGCCCCTCATGGGCACCGGCGACTGGAACGACGGCATGAATCGCGTCGGCCGCGAGGGCCGCGGGGAGAGCGTGTGGATGGCGCTCTTCCTCTACGACGTGCTGCGCCGCTTCGAGCCCCTCTGCGCCGCGCGCGGGGACGTCGACCGCGCGCGGCGCTACGCCGACCATCGCGCCGCGCTGGCCGCGGCCGTGGAAGAGCGCGCGTGGGACGGCGGCTGGTTCCTGCGCGCCTGGTTCGACGACGGGACGCCGCTCGGCACCGCGAAGGCCGCGGAGTGCCGCGTCGACGTGCTGCCGCAGGCGTGGGCGACGCTCTCGGGCGCCGCGTCGCGCGAGCGCGCCGAGCTGGCGCTCGAGTCCGCTCTGCGCGAGCTGGTGCTGCCGGAGGGCGGGCTGATCCGGCTGCTCGCGCCGCCCTTCGACCACCACGAGCCGAGCCCCGGCTACATCCAGGGCTACGTCCCGGGGATCCGCGAGAACGGCGGGCAGTACACCCACGCCGCCGCCTGGGCGGTGCGCGCGTGCGCCGAGCGCGGCTGGCGCGAGCGCGCGCTCTCGCTGCTCGAGATGATCCTGCCCGCGCACCACGCCCGGACGCCGGCGGAGGTGGAGGTCTACGAGGTCGAGCCGTACGTCGTCGCCGCGGACGTCTACGCCGTGTCTCCGCACGTGGGACGCGGCGGCTGGACGTGGTACACGGGCTCGTCGGGCTGGCTGCTGCGCGTCGGGCTCGAGTCCATCCTCGGTCTGCGCACCGAGGGCGGCGTGCGTCTCGTGCTGCGGCCGTGTGTGCCGGACGCCTGGCCGGGCTACCGCATCGCCTACCGGGTCCCCGGTTGCGGCACGCACTACGCGATCGACGTGCGCAATCCCTCTGGCTGCAGCGCCCGCGTGACCCGGGTCCGCGTGGACGGCGCCGAGCTCGCCCCCGAGGACGGCGCTGCCGCGTGGCCGATCACGCGCGACGGCGCGCGGCACGACGTGGTCGTCGAGCTCGGCGCTTGAGCCGGCGCGTCACCGGCTCGTGTAGAGCAGCTCCACGTCTCGCGCACCGGTCGCGAGCCGTATCCGGTCGGGAGCGTCGAGGGCGACCGCGCGCCGGTCGACGGTCACGCCGGTCAGCGGCCGAGCGAACGGTGACGCCAGCACGAATCCGCCCGGGGGGCGGCACTCGCCGCCGAGGCGTGCGCGCACGCGGTCGTCGCCCTCCGCGAGCAGCTCGAGGTCGAGCGGACCGAAGTGGGTGGGCAGGCGCCGCACCCGAACGCCCGGGGCCTCCCTAACCCACGCCTCGGGCACGCCTGCGCCGAGTACGAGGACGCCCGCCTCGTCGTCCTCGTAGGCGACCAGGCGCCGCAGCGTCCGCACGAAGCTGGACGCTACCCATCCGTGGGGCAGGTCACCGAGGAACCGCGGTGCGCGCGGATCGCGCGTCGAGACCTCCGGCCACTGTCGCCACGCCGTCGGGCGCTGGTCGCCGACCAGCCAATCGAGCAGCGCGAGCGCGCGCTCCTTCCAGTCGAGCCGGAGCAGCGCTACGGCGCTGCGGATCTCGTACGGCGTGTAGGCGTCGAGGTGGTGCTCGCCGCGCCGCCGGGCCTCGAACTCCTCCAAGTAGCGCGCGAACGTCCGCACGAGCGCGGCCTGCGGCAGGCGCGAGCCCTCGCCGCACGGGTCGAGCGCGATCGCCGTGGAGGTCGGATCGAAGTCGCCGAGCTCGACCGAGCCGGGCAGGAAGTCGATCCCGTGTCGCTCCATCGCGAGCGCGATCGAGGCGTGGAGGTCCCGGCGCATCGCGTCGCGCAGCTCGCCGATGCCGCCTGCGGTGTTCGGGTCGCCCGCGAGCGCGGCCGACTCGGCGGCGTCCGCGAGGGCGCGCACCGCGAAGAAGTCGTCCCAGTAGGCGTGGACCGGGTTGGACGAGTACCCCTCGTGGCTGATCGACTCGGGCAGCAGCCCGAAGCGCGGGTCGCCGCGGAACGCTTCGCCCGTGCGCTCGGCGCGGAGCTCCGCGATGGCGTCGACGGCGCGCAGGACGCGCGGCCAGAGCTCGCGCAGCAACGTGGCGTCGCCCGTGAGCCGGGCGTGCTCGGCGATCCCGAACACGAACTGGCCGTGGCTGTCGTGCTCCACGGCGCGATCGATCCCGTGGCGGTCCACCCCGCACGGGACGCGGCCGTCCTCGTATTGGAACGGCGCGTACCAGCGCATGAACTCGGCGAGCTCGTCGGCGAATCCCATCTCCGCGAGCGCGCTTCCGGTGAGGACGCCGTCGCGGATCCAGGAGCGTCGGTAGCAGCGCGGCCCCGGCTGGATCCGAGGCCCCTCGCGGTTCACGAGGATCCAGGCGAGCGACGCGCGCAGGCTCTGCTCGAAGGGCGCGGCGACGGGCGGGAGCGCAATCG
>DATAGA010000644.1:0-1927 GCA_036257215.1 Myxococcota bacterium | reverse complement strand
GCCCCGCACGCGCACCTCGCCCTCCTCGCCCGGCGCGGCGGGCGGGCCGTCCAGGCGCACGACGCGCAGCTCCGTCCCCGGCGTCGCGCGCCCCTCGGTCTCCGCGAGCTTCGCGTCGGGGTCGCGGACGGTGCACATCGTCGCGATCGGATGCTCGGTGAGCCCGTAGCCAGCGACGATGCCGGTGCCCCCGAAGGCGCGCTTCATTTCGTCGTGCAGCCCCGGCGGCTTCGGCGCGCCGCCGCCGGGAAACGCGCGCACCCGCGGCAGCACGGGAGCCGCGCTCGCGCGCTGGAGCGCGAGGTACGCCTGGTGGAACACGGTGCCGGCGCCGGCGAGCGTCGCGCCGTGGCGCGCGAGCACGTCGGCGCTCGACTTCGGGTCGAACAGCTCGATCGCGATCTGCGCGCAGCCGGCGAGGAGGCCCGCGAAGAGCCAGCACACGCCGCCCACGTGGGTCAGCGGGAAGACGAGGGCGTTGCGGTCCTCCGCGCGCAGCGCGAGCACCTCGGTCAGCGAACGCCCCGCCGCGCCGACCGATGCGTCGGTGTGTCGGGCTCCCTTCGGGTCGGCGGTCGTTCCGGAGCTGTAGAACACCCAGCGTACGGGCGGCTCGGCAGCGGGCGCCGGCGCGGAGGGCAGCGACGCGGGCTCGCCGTCGGGTAGCGCGCCGTCGGCCAGCAGCACGTCGAGGTCCGGGAGCGACCCCGCGAGCTCGCGCGCCATCGCGGCGTGGTCGAAGCCGCGGAACACCGACGGGACGACGAGGAGCCGCGCCCCGCTCTGGCCCGCGACGAAGCCGACCTCGCGCGCGCGCAGGAAGGGGAGCACCGGGATCTGCACCGCGCCGAGGCGGGCGAGCGCGGCGAGGAGCACCAGCGCCTCGAGCCGCGTCGGCAGCTGCCACGCGACGTGCGTTCCCTCCCCGACGCCGAGCGCGCACAGGCCGGCGGCGCAGCGCAGCGCGGCGTCGCGGTAGCCGACGAAGGTGAGCGCCCGGTCGCGCTCGTCCACGGCAAATAGCGCGCCGGGCGTCGCGGCCGCGCGCCGCTCGATCAGCGCCCAGAGCGCGAGCGGGCCGTCGAACGGGGTCACCGCGGGTCCGCCGCGCGAGCGGCTCGCGCCCCGTGCGCGCGCGCCTCGAACGCGCGGCGCGAGCAGCGGTAGAGGACGTGCGAGCGAAGCGGGTGGCCGGCTGCGAGCCAGGGATGCTCGAAGTCGCCCGACGGGTCGCGCGCGAGCCCGATGCGCTCCATGACGCGGCGCGACGACTCGTTCGACGCCGCGGTGAAGGACACGACCTCGTCGAGGCCGAGCTCTCCGAACGCATGCGCGAGCACGGCAAGCGCGCCTTCGCTCGCGTAGCCCCGGCCCTGGTGGACGCGTGCGAGACGCCAGCCGATCTCGACGCAGGGCGTGAAGTGCGCCTCGAACGCGGGCACGGAGAGCCCGACGAACCCCGCGAAGGTCGCCTCGCCCGGGACGTCCACCGCGAACAGTCCGAAGCCGTGCTTCTCGAAGCCTGCCCGGATGCGCGCGGCGACCGCGTCGCTCTGCTCGCGCGTGAGCGGCGCGCCGATCCAGCGCATCACCTCGAGGTCCGCGCTCATCGCAGCGAACGGCACGAGGTCGTCGTCGCGCCAGGGCCGCAGCACGAGCCGCTCGGTGCGAAGCACTGCCGTCGCGCCCGCGCCCTCGACGACCGGCGCCGGCATGCGACGCGCCTCAGCGCCTGGCCGCGGCCGGCACGCCGGCCGGCTCGAGCACGACGACCGGGATCGGCCGCGCCGTGCGCTCCTCGTAGCGGGCGTACTCGGGCCAGCCCTCGAGCAGTCGGCCCCACAGCTCCGCCCGCTCCGAGCCCTCGGCCGCGCGCGCGCGCACGGGCAGCCGGTGCGGGCCGACCTGGACGGTCGTCTCGGGCCGC
>DATAGA010000628.1:0-2267 GCA_036257215.1 Myxococcota bacterium | reverse complement strand
CGCGCGCGCAGAGTACCGCTCGCAGCCGGGTCGGCCCCTGTCGCCCGACTCCGGCCCGGGGAGCGTGCGCGTTGACGCAGCCGCGCGCGGCGCGAGCATCGGGGCATGCGAGGCGTGACACGGGCGGCGGCGCTCGGGGTCGCCCTCGCCGCGGCGGGAGGGGGCGCTGCCGCGGGGGCCGAGAGGCTGGACGCCGAGCGCCAGCGCGAGGCGATGGTGCGCGAGCAGATCGAGGCGCGCGGTGTGCGCGACCCGCGCGTCCTCGCCGCGCTGCGCGCGGTCCCGCGCGAGCGCTTCGTTCCGGCCGCGCTCCGAGAGCGGGCGTACGACGACGGGCCGCTTCCGATCGGCGAAGGGCAGACCATCTCGCAGCCCTACATCGTCGCGGTGATGACCGAGGCGCTCCGCCCGCAGCCGGGCGACCGCGTGCTCGAGGTGGGCACGGGCTCGGGCTACCAGGCCGCCGTCCTGGCGCGCCTCGTCGCGCGCGTCTATACGATCGAGATCCTGCCCGCGCTCGCTCGCCGCGCTCGCGCGCTGCTCTCCGAGGTCGGCGTCTCGAACGTCGAGGTGTTCGAGGGCGACGGCTACCTCGGCCTGCCGGAGCACGCCCCCTTCGACGGCATCCTGCTGACCGCGGCGCCGCCCGAGGTGCCGCCCGCGCTGCTGGCGCAGCTCGCCGTCGGAGGCCGCCTCGTCGCGCCCGTCGGCGAGAGCGACCAGCAGCTGCGGGTCCTCGAGAAGACGCCGGCGGGCGTCGTGAGCGAGACGCTCTTCCCGGTTCGCTTCGTCCCGATGGTTCCGGGCAAGCGCGACGAGCCGGCGCGGCCGCTGCCGCCGCCCGGCGAGCGGGTGCCGCCGAGCGAGTGAGCGTCGGCGCGGAGCGGCCGCTCAGCGCGACGCCGCATCCGGCGGACCCTTCAGCTCGACGACGTTCGCGTCGGGGTCGCGGATGTACATGGACGGCCCGTTGCCGCGCGCGCCGTAGCGCGTGCCGACCTCGCCGGGCGTCACGCCGTGGGAGAGCAGGTGCGCGCGCAGCGCCGGCTCGTCGAACGCGACGAGTTCGAGGCAGACGTGGTCGACGTTGCGCCCATCCGGCGCGGGCGGCCCGCCGCCCGCCTTGCCGAGCGGCGAGTCGACGGCGACGAGGTCGATCAGGTGCGCCCCGGCGCGCAGCTGCACGAGGCCGAGGGCGTCGAGCCGGCGCTCCTCGTGGCAGCCGAGCACCTCGCAGTAGAAGCGGAGCGAGCTCGCCAGGTCGCGCACGCGCAGCACGACGTGATCGAGGCCGCGCAGCTCGAGCGCGCCCACGGCCTACGCCGAGGCGCGCCGGGCGCGCCGCTCGGCGCGTGCGAGGAGCGCAACCGCGGCGGCGCACGCCAGCGCGACGAACGCCGCGCCGAGCGCGTGCTCGGGGCTCGCGAGGTAGTGCAGCAGCGAGCCGGCCGCGACGCCGTGACCGGGGTGCGCCGCAGCCGGGGTCGCGGCGAGCGCGACGCCCGCGCCGAGCGCGAGCGGAAGTCGGTTCATCGGATGTCCTCCTGGAGGCGCCGCGCGGGAGGCGCGCGGAAGAACGGGTTCTCGGGCGCGTGGCGGGCCGCGAGCACGCGCTCGAGCGGGGGCTCGCCGCGACGTCCCGTCTCGAGCGCGCGGCGGGTGGCCGCGCGGTTGTTCGCGTACACGAGCTCGGCGTCCAACGCCTCGGGCGAGACCCACACGGCCGCGATCAGGACGAGGGCGTCGGCGTCGCGGCCCGGGATCACGCCCTCGGCCACCGCGTCGGCGACCCCGGCCGCGACGCCACACTGGGCGGCGCCCCAGGTCAGGTTCGCGTGCAGGGTCCCCGCGATCGCGGCCTTGTTCACGAACAGTGTGAAGGGCTTGATCGGAAGTCCCGGCTGCAGCACGCAAAGAAACGGGGCATGGCCGGGCGAGGGCGTGGCCAGGGCGGTCGCCCACGCGGTGCCGACGGCGCCGTCCCGCGGCCCGAGCACCGTGTTCACGTGGGCCGCCTCGGCGCCCGTGCCTTCGAAGCCCTCGCCGATCTCCATGCGCTCCGAGCGCCCCCCGCGCCGCCAGCGGCGCCCGGACCGAAGCGGGCGTGCACCGCCGCGGCGTCGCGAGCGAAGGTACCGCGTCCGCGCGCGCTACGTTGCCGCGGTTCTCGGGGGGCGGGCATGGCGGGCGCGTCGGAGACGCGGAGCGCGGGCGGCCGCGCGCGGGCCGACGCGCGCGGCGCGCCGCACTCCCGCGCCGGTCTCGCC
>DATAGA010000618.1:0-5068 GCA_036257215.1 Myxococcota bacterium | reverse complement strand
ACACCGCGGTGTGCCTCTAGCGGCGGCCTCTGACGGCGGGGGCGGGGCTCGAGCCCCGGCCCCGCCGCCACGCGGGCGCGGCGGCGCACGCCGCGAGAAGCAGCAGCACCGGCCCGTTCCCGAGAAGGGCGTACGGCGGCGGCGGACCGGCGGCGCGCACGTCGTCGACCAGCGTCCCCTCCTCGAACACGCCGAGACGAGCGCGGACGCGACCGGCCGGATCGATCACGGCCGAGATGCCCGTGTTCGTCCCGCGCACGACGAAGCTGCGCAGCTCGATCGCCCGCAGCACCGCGTGCTGGAGGTGCGCCTCCGGATAGCCGCTGCGTCCGAACCACGCGTCGTTCGAGAGGTTCACGACGAGCTCCGCGCCGGCTGCGCGGAAGCGGCGCATGAGCCCGGGCATCGTGATCTCGAAGCAGACCGGCGTCGCGAGCGGGAGGGGGCCCGCGAGGGGACGCGCGTCCACGCCGGGCGCGTACGGCGTCCCCGCGGTGACCGGTCCGAGCAGCGGCGCCATCAAGCCGAGGAGCGGCGGGTCGTACTCCGCGAACGGGACGAGCGCCTGCTTCGCGTAGACGTCGCGCACGCCGCCTCGGTCGACGAGCACCACCGCGTTCTCGAGCCCGCGGCTCGTCGTGCGCGGCGCTCCCGTCACGATCGGCGCGCCGGCGGCCGCCGCCGTCCGGCGCAGGAGCTCGCCGAGATCGGGAGCGCGGGCCAGGTCCTCGTCGACGGCGGTCTCCGACCAGACCACGAGATCCAGCGGGCCCGCCTGGGCGGCGAGCCGGTCGGTGAGCTGCGCGTGGTGGAGCGTGTTGCGCAGCGCCGAGCCCGCCTGGAAGCGCTCGCGTTGGGGTACCGCGGCCTGGACGATGCCCACGCGCAGCGCCGCGTCGCCCGTCGACCCGGTGCCGCCGAGCGCGGCGTAGCCGAGCGCGAGCGCCCACAGCAGCGCGGGCGCGACGAGCGGCAGCGCCCGCCGGTGGGACAGCGCGAGCCCGAGCCCCGCGCCCGTCGCGGCCACGGCGAGGCCCGGCGCGTACGCGCCGCCGAGCGCCGCGGTCTGCAGCAGCTGCGGCGCGGGCGCAAGCGGGTGCGCGATGAGCGCCCACGGCAGCGCCAGCGGCTCCGCGCGCAGCCACTCGCCGAGCTCGAAGAGGCCGCCGAAGAGGAGCGGCGCCGCCGCGAGCGCCGTGCGCCGTCGCAGCGCCGCGTAGAGCGCGGTCGCCGCGCCGGGGACCAGCGCGTACGCGCCGACGGTGAGCACGAGGACCGCGGCGGCCGGCGCCGGGTGGAGGCGGTACTCGCCGACGAGCGCGACGAGCAGCCAGCGCGCGACGAGGACGCCGGCGGCGGCGGTGTGCAGCCAGCCGAGGAAGAGCGCCCGCCCGGGCCTGGCACCCTCGCAGAGCGCGGCCAGCGGGGCCAGCGCGGCGAGCGCGCACGGCCACACGCCGAAGGGCGGGAAGGCCGCGACCTGGAGCGCGACGCCGGCGGCCACGAGCGCCGCCTGCCGGGCGCGGGTCATGCCGCCGCCTTGGCCCCGAGGTCGCGCCGCAGCGTCCGCGCCGCGAGCGCGAAGTGGAGCGCCGCCCACACGTGCATCACCACCACGACGCCGGCGAGCGAGTAGCGCACGGCCGCGTCGCCGTAGCTCGGGCGCAGCGCGTCGTTGAGCGCGCCGACCACCTGCGGCCCGAGCCCGAGGCCGATCAGGTTCACGACGAAGAGCAGGATCGCCGACGCGACCGCTCGCATGCGGATGCGCACGAGCGTCTGCGTCAGCGCGAAGACGGGGCCGAGCCACATGGCGCCGACGACGGTGGCGGGGATCCCGAGCACGAGCGCGACGCGCGGCTCGGGCCAGAAGAGGAGCAGCATCGCGAACGGGAGCCCGGCGAGCGCGGCCGCGGCCGGGACGAGCACCGAGTAGCGCGGATCGCGCGCGCCCAGCCGGTCGACCGTGACGCCGCCCAGCCAGGCGCCGCTCGCGCCGCCGAGGCCCGCGATCAGCCCGAGCCAGGTGCCGATCTCGCCCGAGCCCATGCCGTGGACCCGCATCAGGAACGCCGGCGTCCAGATCGCGACGCCGTAGCCGGCGAACGCCGTGAGCGCCGAGGCGAACGAGAGGTGGCGGAAGCTCGGGAGCGCCCACAGGAAGCGGAACACCTCGGAGGTGTCCGGCACGGACTCGGCGGCGGCGCCTCCCTCGGAGAGCCCGCGCTCGGGCTCGCGCACGGTGAGCCGCACGAGCAGCGCGAGCGCGAGGCCCGGGAGGCCCACGGCCATGAAGGCCGTGCGCCAGTCGAAGACGGCGTTGATCCAGCCGCCGGCGAGGTATCCGAACGCGGTGCCGAAGTGGATGCCGGACGCGTAGATCGCGAGCGCCGTCGCGCGGCGCTCCGGCGGGAAGTAGTCGGCGAGGAGCGAGTGCGCCGGCGGGCTGCAGGCGGCCTCGCCGACGCCGACGCCGACGCGCGCCAGCGCGAGGTCGGCGAACCCGCGCGCGAGCCCGGACGCCGCGGTCATGGCGCTCCACACCGCGCAGCCCACCGCGATCACCGTGCGCCGCACGCTGCGGTCGGCGAAGCGAGCGATCGGGATGCCGGCAAAGGTGTAGAAGACTGCGAAGGCGCCGCCCGTGAGGAACCCCATCGCCGTGTCCGAGACGCCGAGCTCGCGCCGGATGGGCTCGACGAGGATGGAGAGGATCTGGCGGTCGACGAAGTTGAAGACGTAGACGACGAAGAGGAGCCCGAGCACCCACTGCGCCTCGGCGCGCGAGGCGGGCGCGACTGCGGCGCGCTCGGAGGTCGCCGTCGCCAAGCGGGGATCCTAGCCGCGGAAACCGCCGGCGAAGCCGGCGGGACCGCGGCTATCCGGGTCCAGCGAGTAGGACGATCGCGAGGGAGTCGTGGGGTGCCCTTCTAGAGGCCGAGGCTGGCGCGGATGCGCTCCACCGGCGGGTCGAGGTTCGGCTCGAACGCGCTTCCGGTGATGCGCTCGTACGCCTCGATGTAACGGCGCGCGGCCTCGCAGCGCACGTCGTCCGGCAGCACGGGCGGCTTGCCTTCGCCGCGGTAGCCCTGCTCGACGAGCCAGCGCCGCACGTACTCCTTGTCCAGCGCCTGCGGGTCGCGCTGCTGCGAGAGCGCCTGTTCGTAGCTGTCGCCGTACCAGTAGCGGGAGGAGTCCGGCGTGTGGATCTCGTCCACGACGACGAGCTCTCCCTGCGCGTCGAGCCCGAGCTCGTACTTCGTGTCGACGAGGATGAGACCGCGGCTCGCCGCCCACTCGGAGCCCGCGCGGAAGAGCCGGAGCGTGAGCGTCTCGGCGCGGTCGAGCAGCTCCGCGTCGACCAGCCCGCGCGCGACGATCTCGTCCTTCGAGATGAGCTCGTCGTGCGCACCCTGCTCCGCCTTCGTCGTCGGCGTCAGCAGGGGGGCCGGGAGCTTCTCGTGCTTCGCCAGGCCCTCCGGCAGCCGGTGGCCGCAGTAGACCCGGTCGCCCGCCTCGTACCGCACCCAGATCGAGGTCGACGTCGAGCCCGTGAGGTACGCGCGCACCACGAACTCGATGGGCAGCAGTCGGCACTCCTCGACGACCGACACGCAGGGGTCGGGCACCGCGAGCAGGTGATTGCGCGCGATCGGCCGCGTCTTCTCGAACCAGAACGCAGCCACCTGGTTCAGCACCTGACCCTTGAGCGGCAGCGTCCCCAGGACGACGTCGAAGGCGCTCACGCGGTCGGTCACGACGATCGTGCGGCGGCCGCCCTTCACGTAGCTGTCGCGCACCTTGCCCTGGATGCGACGGCCGAGCTCCGGGAAGTCGGTGCGGTCGAGCGTGCGGCCGCACGCGTCGCGCAGGAGCGTCATGTCGATGCCCAACGGTTCCCTCCTCGCGCGCTGCGCGCGCGGGCTCACTCGACCGGGATGGACTCGCCGCGGATCAAGTCGTCGAGGCTCTGGCGGGCTCGCACCAGGTGGGGCTTCCCGCGCACGACCAGCACCTCGCCCGCCAGCGGCTTGGCGTTGTAGTTCGAGCCCATGGCGGCCCCGTAGGCGCCGGCGCAGCCGATGGCGAGGATCTCGCCCACGCGCGCCTCGGGGAGGCGCTGCGCGCGCACCAAGCCGCCCGCGTCCTGGGTGAAGATGTCGCCCGACTCGCAGAGCGGGCCGCCCACGACCACCTCGTGCAGGGCGCGCTCGCGCCCGTCGCCCGAGGCGGGAACGACGGCCATCGGGTGGTAGGCGCCGTAGAGGACCGGCCGCGGCAGGTTGTTGAAGCCGGCGTCGACCAGGTAGAAGGTGTGCGACGCGACCCGCTTCACGGCGCGGATCTCCGTGAGCAGCGTGCCCGACTCGGCGACGAGGTAGCGCCCGGGCTCGATCTCGAGGCGCACCGGGTGACCGAGCGCCTCGGCGAGCCGCCGGCGCTCGCCGTCCCAGACGGCGAAGTAGGCGTCGACGTTCATCTCGACGTCGTCGTCGCGGTACGGGGTCGGGAGCCCGCCGCCGGCCGACAACATGGCGAGGGACGGGCCGACCTGACGCGCGAGGCGCGCGGCCGCGCCGGCCACGAGCGCGAGGTGCTCCATGTCGGCGCCCGAGCCGATGTGCAGGTGCAGCCCGGTGACGCGCAGCCCGGCCCGCTGCGCGAGGGCGAGGCAGGCGGGGAGCTCCTCGTGCCAGACGCCGTGCTTCGAGTGCTCGCCGCCGGTGTTCGTCTTGCGGCTGTGCCCGTGGCCGAAGCCCGGGTTGACCCGCAGCGTGATGCGGTCGGAGAGCGAGGGGCGTCGGGCGCGCAGCTCGGCGTACTGGGTCACCATGTCGGGCGAGCCGCAGTTCACGGCGAGGCCGTACTCCGCGACGGCCTCGAGCGCGTCGCTGTCGAAGATGTCCGCGGTGTAGACGATCGGAGGCGGGTCGCCCTCGGGACGGAAGCCGGCGGCGATCGCACGGTGCACCTCGCCCGCGCTCACCGCGTCGACGAGCGCGCCCGCGCGCCGCACGAGGTCGAGCACGGCGAGGTTCCCGTTCGCCTTCTGCGCGTAGCGCACGAC
>DATAGA010000545.1:0-4677 GCA_036257215.1 Myxococcota bacterium | reverse complement strand
GAGTGACCCCGTCCGCACGACGCGCGTGGCGCGCCGCTCGTGGGCGTAGGGATCGGCGGTCCAGCGCCCGCGCAGCGGCGCGGCCGACGCGGGCCCGTTCGCCGGGGCCGGCTTGGCGAAGCGCGCCTCGTAGCGGGCGGCGAGCGCGCGCGCGACGGGCACCTCGCGCACGGGGTCTTCGGTGAGCGACACGCGAATCGTGTCGCCGATCCCGTCCTCGAGCAGGGCGCCGATCCCGATCGCGCTCTTCACGCGGCCGTCCTCGCCGTCGCCGGCCTCGGTGACGCCGACATGGAACGGATAGCCGCCCTCGCCGGGTCGCCGCTCTTCGAGGCGCGCCGCGAGCAGGCGATAGGCCTGGATCGCCACCTGTGCGTTGCTCGCCTTCATGCTGAAGACGACGTCGCGGTAGCCCTCTTCCTCGCACACGTCGAGGAACTCGAGCGCGCTCTCCACCATGCCGGCGGGGGTGTCGCCGAAGCGGTTCAGGATGCGGTCCGAGAGCGAGCCGTGGTTGGTGCCGATCCGCAGCGCGCGGCCGAGCGCCTTGAGGCGCCGCACGAGCGGGCGGAAGCGCTCCGCCACGCGCTCGAGCTCCTCGCGGTACTCCGCGTCGGTGTACTCGCGCACCTCGAACCGCTTCTTGTCGGCGTAGTTGCCCGGGTTGATCCGGACCTTCTCGACGTGCTCGGCCGCGACGAGCGCTGCGTTCGGCGTGAAGTGGATGTCCGCGACGAGCGGGACCCGCACGCCGCGCCGGTCGAGCTCGCGCCGGATCTCGCGCAGGACCTCGGCCTCGCGCAGTGACGGCGCCGTGATGCGGACGATCTCGCAGCCCGCCGCGGCGAGGCGCTCGCTCTGGTCGGCCGTCGCGCGCACGTCGAGCGTGTCGGTCGTCGTCATCGACTGGATGCGGATCGGCTGCGCGCCGCCGAGCGCGACGTCGCCGACCCGCACCTCGAGCGTCGGGCGCCGGCGCGGCGCGAGCAGCTCCCACGGCAGGGCGACGCGGGACGCCTCGCCGGAGGAAGGGCCGCTCACCCGCGCACCACCCGGCTCACGCGGTCGCCTTCTCCCGGACGAGGGAGCGCAGCCGCTCGAGCGCCTCGTCCACCTTCGCGGCATCGCGCCCGCCCGCCTGGGCGAAGTCCGGACGCCCGCCGCCCTTCCCGCCGACGACGGCGGCCGTCTCGCGGATCAGCTCGCCCGCCTTGAAGCGGCCCGTGAGGTCGGGCGTCACGCCGAGGGCGAGCGTCACCTTGTCGTCGCCCGTCGCGGCGAGCAGCACGATCCCGCTGCCGATGCGCTCGCGCAGGGCGTCGACCATCGCGCGCAGCTCGCCGCCGTCGACGCCCTCGACCCGCGCCGCGATCACCTTCACGTCGCCGATCGACTCGACCTGGGACGCGAGGTCCCCGGACGCCGCCCGCCGCTGCTCGGCGCGCAGCCGCTCGAGCTCGCGCTCGAGCGCGCGCCGCTCCTCGAGCAGCTTCTCGACGCGCGCCTCGAGCTCGCCGACCGGCGAGCGCAGCAGCTCCGCGGTCCGCTCGAGTGCCTGCTCCTGCTCGCGCCAGCGCCGCAGCGCCTCCGCCCCCGTGACTGCCTCGATGCGCCGCACGCCGGACGCGATGCCCGTCTCCGACACGACCTTCAGGACGCCGATGTCGCCCGTCGCGCGCGCGTGCGTCCCGCCGCAGAGCTCCATCGAGAAGTCGCCGAACGTGACGACGCGCACGCGGTCGCCGTACTTCTCGCCGAACATCGCGATCGCCCCCGCCGCGACCGCGTCGCGGTAGGGCACGGTCTCGACGCGCGCGGGCTCGTTCGCCCCGATCCAGCCGTTCACGAGGTCCTCGATGGTCTGGATCTCCTCCCGCGTCACGGGGGCGTCGTGGCTGAAGTCGAAGCGCAGCCGGCCGGGGGTGACGAGCGAGCCGCGCTGCGTCGCGTTCGGGCCGAGCACGGCGCGCAGCGCCGCGTGCAGCAGGTGCGTGCCCGAGTGGTGCCGCACCGCGCCGATCCGGTGCGTCGGATCGACGGAGAGGCGCGCGGGCTGGTCGACGTGGATCTCGCCCTGCGCGACGCGCCCGCGGTGCACGACGAGCGTGCCCGCCGGACGCTGCGTGTCCTCGATCTCCACGCGCCCGGTCGGCGTCTCGATCGCGCCGCGGTCGCCCACCTGCCCGCCGCTCTCGGCGTAGAAGGGCGTGTCTTCGACGATGACCTCGACCGGCTCGCCGGCCCTGGCCTGCTCCACGCCGGCGCCCTGGGAGACGAGCGCCAGCACGCGCGAGTCGTGCGCGAGGCCCTCGTAGCCGCGGAAGCGGGTCTCGAAGTCGCCCGCGAGCTGCGAGTAGACCGGCCCGACCGCCGCCGCGCCGCTCCCCTTCCACGCCGCGCGGGCGCGCTCGCGCTGCTCGTTCATCGCGCGCTCGAAGCCCGCCTGGTCGAAGCCGAGCCTTCGGCCGGAAAGGATGTCCTCGGTGAGGTCCACCGGGAAGCCGAACGTGTCGTACAGCCGGAACACGACGTCGCCCGGCAGCGTCGTGAGCCCCGCCGCGCGCGCGCGCTCGATCTCGTCCTCGAGGAGCGTGAGCCCCTTCGAGAGCGTCTCGAGGAAGCGCTCCTCCTCGCGCCGCACGCGGTCGCTGATGTAGGCGCGCTGCTCGGCGAGCGTGGGATAGGCGTCCCGCATCTCGTCGATCACCGTCTCGCAGACCTGGTGGAGGAACGGCCGCTCCAGCCCGAGCAGCACTCCATGGCGCGCGGCGCGGCGCAGGATCCGTCGCAGCACGTAGCCGCGCCCCTCGTTGGCCGGCAGCACGCCGTCGCCGATGAGGAAGGTCACGGAGCGGGCGTGGTCCGCCACCACGCGCAGCGACACGTCCTTCTCCTCGGCCTCGCCGTAGCGCACTCCGGCCAGCCGCTGCGCCGTGTCCAGGATCGGCTGGAACGCGTCGGTGTCGTAGGTCCAGGTCTTTCCCTGGAGGATCGTGGAGACCCGCTCGAGGCCGGCGCCCGTGTCGACGCACGGCCTCGGCAGCGGCGTCACGACGCCGGCCGCGTCGCGATCGAACTGCATGAACACCAGGTTCCAGAACTCGAGCCAGCGGTCGGTCGGGTCGTTGGGATCGAACTCGGGCTTCGAGCCGGGTCGCATGCCGAGGTCGTAGTAGATCTCGGAGCAGGGCCCGCACGGACCGGTGTCGCCCATCGACCAGAAGTTGTCCGCCTCGTCGAGACGCACGATGCGGTCGGGCGAGACGCCGATCTCCTCGCGCCAGATGCGCGCCGCCTCGTCGTCCTCGCGGAAGACGGTGACGCCCAGCTTGTCCGGTGGAATGCCCCAGACCTTCGTCACCAGCTCCCACGCCCAGGCGATCGCCTCGCGCTTGAAGTAGTCGCCGAAGCTGAAGTTGCCGAGCATCTCGAAGAACGTGTGGTGGCGCGCCGTGCGGCCGACGTTCTCGAGGTCGTTGTGCTTGCCCGAGACGCGAATGCACTTCTGCGACGACGCCGCGCGCCGGTAGTCGCGGGTCTCCTCGCCGAGGAAGAGCCGCTTGAAGGGGACCATGCCCGCGTTCGTGAAGAGGAGCGTCGGGTCGCCCTCGGGCACGACGGAGGCGCTCGGGACGACGCGGTGGCCCCGCTCCTCGAAGAAGCGCAGGAACGAGCTCCGGATCTCGCGGCTGGGCCAGTGCATCGCGAGAGTCTAACGAACCCCCGCGGGGCAGAAGGCGGGGGCCGCGGTGACCGGGGACCGAGCTAGAAGCGCTCGATGTCGATCTCGGTGTCGGGCTTCGCGGTGCCCGCCGGTGCGCCGGCGGGGGCCGGCGCGGCGGCCGGCTGCGGCTCCGGCTCCTCGTCCTCGTCCTTCTCGAAGTCGTCCCAGGTGCCGTCCGAGGTCGAGGCGATGCCGCGGAAGCGCAGCGCGAAGTCGTCCGGGTTGGAGACGTGCTTCAGCGCCTCTTCGTAGGTCACGAGCTCCTGCTTCACGAGCGACATCAGCGATTGGTCGAACGTCTGCATGCCGTAGGTCGTGAAGCCCTTCGCGATCGCGTCGTGCAGCTCCTTCGTGCGGTCCTTGTCGGAGACGCACTCGCGCACGCGCGCGGTGGTGACGAGCACCTCGAGCGCCGGCACGCGGCCGCGGCCGTCGGCGCGGGGCACGAGGCGCTGGGAGATCACCGCCTTCAGGATCGACGACAGCTGCAGGCGCACCTGCTTCTGCTGGTAGGGCGGGAACACGGAGATGATGCGGTTGATCGTCTCGGTGGCGTCGAGGGTGTGCAGCGTGCTCATCACGAGGTGGCCGGTCTCCGCGGCGGTGAGCGCGGTCTCGATCGTCTCGAAGTCGCGCATCTCGCCGACGAGGATCACGTCGGGATCCTGCCGCAGCGCGGCCCGCAGCGCGTTGGCGAAGCTCTGCGTGTCGACCCCGATCTCGCGCTGGTTCACGATCGAGCGCCGGTCCCGGATCAGGAACTCGATCGGGTCCTCGATCGTCATGATGTGGCAGGTCTTGTTCGAGTTGATGTAGTCGATCATCGACGCCAGCGTCGTCGACTTGCCCGAGCCGGTCGTCCCGGTCACCAGGATCAGCCCGCGGTGCTCCATGGCGATCTTCTCGATCACCTTGGGGAGGTGCAGCTGGTCCATCGACTTCACGCCGAAGGG
>DATAGA010000533.1:0-3337 GCA_036257215.1 Myxococcota bacterium | reverse complement strand
CCGCGCGCGCTCAAGAGACGGCCGCCGGTGTAGGCGTACTCCGCGCGCTCGCGCTCGGACGTCTCGATCGAGACGAGCAGGCCGCCGGCGTAGCCGTAGCGCCGCCCCGGCAAGCCGCGGGCGAGGTCGAAGGCGTCGCGCGCCTGGACCAGCTCGCCGGCGGCGTTCCAGGCGAAGCTCGCGCGGCGCCCCGCGCGGTCCTCCACGCTCGCGAGGCGGCCCGCCGCGTCCCAGCCGAAGCGCGCGAGCACGGTGCTCTCTCCGGGTGCCGACACCTGCACCAGCTCGAGCAGCCGCGGCCCCGCCGGCGTCGCGCCGCGGCGGTACTCGATCCGCGGCGTCGCGCCGCTCGCCCAGCGCACGGCCGCGAGCCGGCCCTCGCCGTCGAACTCGTGCACGAGCCCGCCCTTCGAGCGCAGCGTGCGGGAGCCGAGCCGCACCCACACGGAGCCCGGAATCGCGGCGCCGTCGGGCACGCCGGCGACGGCGTAGCGTGCGCCGCTCGCGTCGACGAGCGCGGCGCCGTCGTACTCGACCTCGAAGCTCCAGCGCCAGGCGCGCGCCGTGGAGTTCCACGTCGCGCCGAGCGCGAGCGTGCCGAGGCGCGTGTCGAAGTCGAGGTCCCTCCGTGCGACGACGAGGTTCCCGCCCGCCGCGTTCAGGCGCGCGAACGGGACGTCGACGAACGCGGACGCCTGGTAATCGGGAGCGCCCGCGGCGGGCGCGGGGACACGGCCCGGACAGCCGGCTGCGAGCGCGGCGGATGCGGCGAGCGCGGCCAGCGGACCGGCGAAGCGGGCGCGGGCGAAGCGGGGCATGGAACGCTCCAGCCGGGACCGCGCGGGGCGTGCGGCGGGCCGGAGCAAGGGACGTGCCGCTCGCGCGAGAGCGCGCGGCAGCGCGAGAGCGCGCGGCGGGCCGCGTCACCGAGGGTCGCGCAACGTCGCGGCCGCTTGCGGCGGCCGGAGTCGGCCGCCGCATCTCTCGCCGGCCAGGCTAGGAGCGGTAGAGCTGGATCCGGTCGAGCAGCCGCTCGCGCATCGCCGTGTCGAGCACGCCGAGCCCCTCGCGCTGCGCGAGGCAGAGGATGCCCACCTTGCCGTCGTGCTCGTTGCGGTGCACCGAGAGCGCGGCCTCGCCGGCGCCCTCGAGCGGGAAGCAGCGCGAGAGCGTCGGGTGGATGGAGCCCTTGCAGATCAGCCGGTTCGCCTCCCACGCCTCGCGGTAGTTCGCGAAGTGGGAGCCGATGATGCGCTTCAGGCTCATCCACAGGTACCGGTTGTCGTACACGTGCTCGTAGCCGCTCGTGGACGCGCACGTCACGATCGTCCCGCCGCGCCGCGCGACGAAGACGCTCGTCGCGAACGTCTCCCGCCCCGGGTGCTCGTACACGATGTCCGGGTCCTCGCCTCCGCTGAGCTCGCGGAGCTTCGCCCCGAAGCGGCGCATCTCCTTCATGTTCATCGCGTCGCCGTCCCAGAAGCGGTAGCCCTCGGCGCGGCGGTCGATCACGCGGTCGCAGCCGAGGCGCCGGACGATGTCGGCGCGCTTCGCGCTGGAGACGACGCCGACCGGGAAGGCGCCGCCGTTGAGCGCGTACTGCGTCGCGTAGCCGCCGAGCCCGCCGGACGCGCCCCAGATCAGCACCACGTCGCCCTGCTTCATGCCGGCGCCGTTGCGCGAGACGAGCTGGCGGTAGGCGGTGGAGTTGACGAGCCCGTTGCAGGCCGCCTCCTCCCAGGTGAGGTGCTCGGGCTTCGGCATCAGCTGGTTGGCCTTCACCAGCGCGACCTCGGCCATGCCGCCGAAGTTCGTCTCGAAGCCCCAGATCATCTGGTAGGGGTCGAGCATCGCGTCGTTGTAGCCGTCGGGCTCCTGCATCTCGACGTCCGCGCAGTGCACCACGACCCGGTCGCCCGGCTTCCACTTCGTGACGCCGGGTCCGACGCGCAGCACGATGCCCGACGCGTCGCTGCCGACGATGTGGTAGGGCAGCGCGTGGCGCTTCCAGAGCTCGCCGCGCTTGGCGTTGCGGTCGAGGAAGACGAAGGTCGAGATCGGCTCGAAGATCGACGTCCACACCGTGTTGAAGTTGATGGCCGAGGCCATCACGCCGACGAGCGCCTCGTTCGGGCCGAGCGGCGGGACGGGCACGTCGTCGACGTGGAGCGACTTCGTCGGGTTCTTCTCCGCCGAGGGCAGGCCCTCGAACATCTTCTCCTCGGCGCGGTGGGTGGTGACCGCGCGCATCGTCTTCGGCAGCTCGAGCCCGAGGACGGCGTCGGCCGAGGCGCGGGCCTCGGCGGCTTCGGCGATCGCCTGCATCGCGGACGGCATCGGGGGACCTCCTCGCCGCGCGCCTCGCAGGTGCGCCGGCGGAACGCCGCAGAGTAACCCCGCAGCGGCGCTCCGACCACAAACGACTGGTTGCCCGTGCACCGGAAATCCCTTAGCGTGCGAGCCTTTGGAGCACTCGAGGGGCGTCCGTGCGGTTCTACGAGTACGAGTCGAAGGCCCTGTTCCGGCGCTCCGGCCTGCCGCTCCCGAAGAGCCAGCTCGCCCGCTCGGCGGCGGAAGCGAGCGAGGCGACCCGGGCCCTCGGCGGCGAGGTGGTGCTCAAGAGCCAGGTGCTCTCCGGCGGGCGCATGAAGGCCGGCGCCATCCGCTTCACCCGCTCACCCGACGAGGCGGCGTCGCTCTACGACGCCATCATGCGGACCCCGGTCGGCGGGCAGCGCCCGCGCGCTCTCCTCGTCGAGGAGAAGCGCGAGGTCGCGCAGGAGTACTTCGCGTCGGTGACGTGGGACGGCCGCCGCAAGCGGCCCGTGCTCCTCTTCAGCGACATGGGCGGGATCGACATCGAGGAGGTCGCGGAGAAGCACCCGGACCACGTCTCGAAGACGCACTTCTCCTCGATCCTCCCGCTCTCGCCGCGGATCGCGAAGGAGGCGATCGGCGCGACGGGCGTCTCGGGCGACGCCCTCGTGCGCCTCACGCCGATCGTCTTCGAGCTGATCCGCCTCTTCCTCGCGTACGACCTCACGCTCGCCGAGATCAACCCGCTCGCGCGCCTAGCCGACGGCCGCTTCGTCGTGCTCGACGGGCACATCGACCTCGAGGCCGAGGCGCGCGGCAAGCACAAGAAGCTGCTCGAGGAGCTCGGCATCGGACCCGAGGAGACGCGACAGGCGCGCGAGGCGACGCCGTTCGAGATCGCCGGCGCGCAGGTGAACGCGGCCGACCACCGCGGCGTCGCGGGCAACGTCGTCGAGTTCGACGGCGACCTCGGGCTCGTGATCGGCGCGGGCGGCGGCTCGCTCACGCTCTTCGACGCCGT
>DATAGA010000437.1:0-2206 GCA_036257215.1 Myxococcota bacterium | reverse complement strand
CCCCAGTCCGGTGGCGTTCGACTGCGTGCCGGAGCTCGAGCAGCCCGACGACCCGTTCGGCCCCGGCCGCGCGGAGGCGCAGCTCGCGGCGCTGCTCCACGCGCTGCTCGAGACGCCGGTCCCGATCGCCGCGACGCGCGTGCGCGTCCCGACCTTCGCGGGCCTCGGCGTGAGCCTCGACGTCGAGCTCGCCAAGCCCGTGGAGATCGATCTCGTGCGCGCGGCGCTGATCGAGGCGCCGGGAGTCGAGCTCTGGGACCCCGGTGCGCCGGGGCCGAGCACCCGAGACGCCGCGACGCGCAGCCAGGTGCTCGTCGGCCGCCTGCGCCGGGACCCGACGTCGGCGGCCGGCGCCCTCCTCTGGCTCGCCGCCGACCCCGTCCGGCTCGCCGCGACGAACGCGGTCCGCCTCGCCGAGGCCCGCCTCGAGCTCCACTGAGTGACGACGCACTTCCGGCTGGTCCTCGAGTACGACGGGAGCGAGTTCGCGGGTTGGCAGGTGCAAGCGGGCGGCGAGCGCACGGTGCAGGGCGTGCTCGCCGAGGCGGTGCGGCGCGCCTGCGGCGCGGAGCCCGAGGTCGTCGGTGCGGGACGGACCGACGCGGGCGTGCACGCGCTCGGGCAGGTGGCCGGCGTGCGGGTCGAGACGCGGCTCGCCCCGCCCGAGCTGGCGCGCGCGCTCAACGCGCTCCTCCCGCCGGACGTCGCCGTGCGGGCCGCCGAGGCGGCGCCCGCGGGCTGGCACCCGCGCTTCGACGCGCGCGCGAAGCGCTACCGCTACGCGATCTGGAACGGGCGCGCGCGCTCGCCGGTCCGGGCGCGCTTCGCCTACTGGGTGCCGCGCCCGCTCGACGTCGGCGCCATGGCCACGGCGGCGCCCGCGCTGGTCGGGTGCCGCGACTTCCGCTGCTTCCAGGCGTCCGGCTCGGGCGTCGAGCAGACGGTCCGCACGCTCGCCTCGGTCTCGGTGGAGGGCCGGGCGGGCGGCGACGTCCGCGTCGAGGTCGAGGGCGACGGCTTCCTGCGCCACATGGTGAGAAACCTCGTCGGGACGCTCCTCCAGGTCGGCCTCGGCGAGCGGCCCGCCGACTCCCTCGCGGGGCTCCTCGAGGCGCGCGACCGCCGGCTCGCGGGCCCGACCGCCCCTGCGTGCGGGCTCACGCTCGTCGCGGTGCGCTACGACGAGGGATTCCCGCGCAATCCCGAGGAGTTGCCGCCCCCGGCGCTTGACGCCGCGGACCCCCTCGGCTAACCGTCCTCGCTCCCGAGGTCCCGCCTCGGGCGCGCAGGGCCGCTCGGCAGCGCGCGACGTCCCGCAAGGCCGCAGCGAGGAGTGGTGAGATGGCAGGGCAGCTCCCGGGCGCGACGCGTTCGGCGAAGCCGGGCGAGGCGCCGGCGCGCTGGTACGTGGTGGACGCGACCGACGTCGTGCTCGGCCGCCTCGCGTCGACGCTCGCCGCGCGCCTGCGCGGCAAGCACCGCACGCTCTACACGCCCCACGTCGACACCGGAGACTTCGTGATCGTCGTGAACGCAGAGAAGGTGAAGCTCACCGGCCGAAAGCTGGAGCGGAAGGTCTACTACCGCCACTCCGGCTGGGTCGGTGCGCTGCGTTCCACGACGGCGGGCAAGATCCTCGCGGGCAAGCACCCCGAGCGGCTCGTCCAGCAGGCCGTGCGCGGGATGCTCCCGAAGAACACGCTGGGCCGGAAGCTGCTACGCAAGCTCAAGGTCTACGCCGGTCCGGCGCACCCGCACGCCGCCCAGCAGCCGGAGGAACTGCGCCTTGCCTGAGCTCTCGAGCCGCTCGGCGGCCCCGATGATCTACGCCACCGGCAAGCGCAAGACCTCCGTCGCGCGCGTGCGCATGAAGCTCGGCACCGGGCAGATCCTCGTGAACGGCCGCACGCTGGAGGAGTACTTCCCCCGGGAGACGCTCCAGCTCCAGGCGCGCCAGCCGCTCGAGGCGGCGAACGTGAGCGGAACGTTCGACGTGCACGCGACGCTGAGGGGCGGCGGCATCGCCGGCCAGGCGGGCGCGCTGCGCCACGGCATCGCGCGCGCTCTCGAGAAGACCGACGGCACGCTGCGGCCGGTGCTCAAGCGAAACGGCTTCTTGACGCGCGACGCGCGCAAGAAGGAGCGCAAGAAGTACGGCCAGCGCGGCGCACGCGCGCGCTTCCAGTTCAGCAAGAGGTAGCGACCC
>DATAGA010000428.1:0-2882 GCA_036257215.1 Myxococcota bacterium | reverse complement strand
GGCGAGACTACGGCGACGCGTCGCCGCGAGGATCTCCTACCGGGGTCGTGAACGGCTCGAGCGCGGTGCCTGCGAACCACATCAGCAGTCGCACCGGCTCCGTGCCCACGGCGCGGCCGTTGTGTGGGATGTCGACGGCCTCTGCGACGCTCTGTCCGGCCGCATAGCGGCGCGTTGCGCCGCCTTCGGAATCGACCTCCAGGGTGCCGGACAGCACGAACGCGAAGCCGTGCACCGGGTGCACGTGCCAACCCGTCTCGGAGCCGGCATCGATCACGACGTCGAGGAGCGTCACGACCGGCGCCCCGGACGGGTAGTGGATCGGCTGCCCGGCCGTGGTGGTCGTCGCCTCGAGCAGCTTCGTGACACGCGTGCCCGCATGGCCCACCGAGCCGGCGCAGGTCGTGGCGCCGAGCGCAGCGAGGCCGAGCAAGAGCGCGCGTCTCCGGCGCGTCGTCTGCCGTCCCGCCATTCGCATCGCGGAATGGAGGATCATGCAACGAACCTCTGCGGGCGCGTCGGCACGGCGCAGGATAGGCGAGCGTGGCGGGAGCGACCACGCGGGTCCGTCGACGTTCGCGTCCTACCGATAGTCGTGAGACGCGGGCAGCCCCTGCGGCAGCCGGACCGGCTCGAGCGCGCGGACGCGGACGTGGATCACGCCGTCGACGTTCTGCACCGGGCCCGACACCTCGACCACCGACGAGGAGTGGAGCGGCACGCGGAAGCGCTCGAAGATCTGGGGAGTGAGCACCGCGTTGGCGGTGCCCGTCTCGTCCTCGAGCGTGAGGAAGCAGAAGCCCTTCGCCGACCCGGGGCGCTGGCGCACGATCACGTGACCGGCGACGCGCACGAGGCGGCCGTCGGGCACCGCGCGCAGCGCCGCCGTCGGGAGCACGCCGCGCGCCGCGAGCCCCGAGCGCAGGTGCGTCATGGCGTGCGGGCCGGTCGTCATGCCGCTGGCGCGGTAGTCCGCGAGCGTCTCTTCGAAGGGCGTCATCTCGGGGAGCGGCGAGCGCTCGACGCGCGGCGCGACGCCCGCGAAGAGCGAGCGCGGGTCGCGCTCGAGAGCGGCGACCTGCCAGAGCGCGGCGCGGCGCGTCCCGGCGGTGGGGTCGACGCTCGCGAGAGAGCCGAGCTCGGCCAGCGCGTCGAGCTCGCCGCGGCGCAGGCCTACGCGGCCCGCGAGGTCCGCGGCGCTCGTGAAGGGCGCGCGCTCGCGCTCGGCGACGAGGCGCTCGCCCACGTCCGCGCGCAGGCCGCCCACGTAGCGCAGCCCGAGGCGCACGGCGGGGCCACCCGAGCCGGCCGTCGGCGACCCGGGGGCGCCGCGCGCGAGAGCGGCGTCGCCGCGGTCCCCCTCGAGCGTCGTCTTCCACGCCGAGCGCATCGCGTCGATCGGGCGCACCTCGACGCCGTGGCGCGCGGCGTCCGTCACGAGCGTCGCCGGGTGGTAGAAGCCCATCGGCCAGGCGTTGAGGAGCCCGGCGAGGAACGCGGCCGGGTGGTGCGCCTTCAGGTACGCGGACGCGTACGCGATCAGCGCGAACGACGCCGAGTGCGACTCCGGGAAGCCGTAGAGCGCGAACGAGAGGATCCCCTGCACGATGCGCTCCTGCGCGTCGCCCACGATGCCGCGCGCCGTCATGCCGCTGCGCAGCCGGGCCTCGATGCGCTTCATGCGCTCCATCGAGCGCTTGAAGCCCATCGCGCGCCGCAGCTCCTCCGCCTCGCCGCCGCTGAAGCCCGCCGCCTCCATCGCGATGCGCAGCAGCTGCTCCTGGAAGATCGGCACGCCGAGTGTGCGCGCGAGGATGGGCTCGAGGCACGGGTGCGGGTAGCTGACCGGCTCGCGCCCGGCGCGGCGGTTGAGGTACGGGTGGACCATCTGCCCGACGATGGGCCCGGGCCGGATGATGGCGATCTCGACGACGAGGTCGTAGAAGCAGCGCGGCGCGAGGCGCGGCAGCGTCGCCATCTGGGCGCGGCTCTCGATCTGGAACACGCCGATCGTGTCGGCGCGCCGGATCATGGCGTACGTGTCCGGGTCGTCCGGCGGCAGCTTCGCCAGGTCGATCGACACGCCTTCGTGGCGCTCGACGAGCGGCAGCGTCTCCTCGAGCGCCTGCAGCATGCCGAGGCCCAGCAGGTCGATCTTGATGATGCCGAGGTCGGCGCAGTCGTCCTTGTCCCACTGCACGACGGTGCGCCCGGGCATCGACGCCGGCTCGAGCGCGACGACCTCGTCGAGCCGCCCGGCGGCGATCACGAGCCCGCCCGTGTGCTGGCCGAGGTGGCGCGGAAGGCCCTTCACGCGCTCCACGAGCTCGAGCAGCCAGGCGACGCGCGGCGCCTGCGGGTCGACACCCGCCCGCCGCAGCGTGCGGACGAGCTCGTCGAGGTCCTCGCGGTAGTCGAAGCTCGAGAGCAGCTTCGCGAGCCGGTCGACGGTCTCGGGCGCGAAGCCGAGCACCTTGCCCATCTCGCGCACGGCCGAGCGCGTGCGCCAGGTGATCACGACCGCGGTCATGCCGGCGCCGTGGGGGCCGTAGGTGCGGTAGACGTACTGGATCGCGTCTTCGCGCTGGTCGCCGGACGGCAGGTCGAGGTCGATGTCCGGCCACTCGCCGCGCTCCTCGGAGAGGAAGCGCTCGAACAGGAGCTCCATCCCGACCGGGTCGACGGCGGTGATGCCGAGCGCGTAGCAGACGGCGCTGTT
This sequence comes from Myxococcota bacterium, assembly GCA_036257215.1. GTDB lineage: Bacteria > Myxococcota_A > UBA9160 > UBA9160 > UBA6930 > DATAGA01. Next base: position 163 of record DATAGA010000428.1, on the reverse strand, counting down.
GGCCGCGGAGCCGCGCCCCTGACAGAGCATGCCGCGCTCGCGCGCGAAGCGGGCGAGGTCCCAGACGATGAGGAAGTAGCCGGCGAGGTCGAGCTTCGCGATCACGGCGAGCTCGTGCTCGAGCTGGGCGCGCGCGCGCGGCGGCAGCGGGTCGCCGTAGCGC
>DATAGA010000400.1:0-2172 GCA_036257215.1 Myxococcota bacterium | reverse complement strand
CGGCGCGCGCGTGCGCGTCGCGCGCAAAGGCGGCGCCGCTCCGGCGTCCGAGGCAGCCGCGGCCCGCGCCGGCGCGGCCCAGCCCCCGGCTCCGGACGAGCGCGGCGACGCGGTCGCCGGCACCGGAGCCGCGAGCGGCGGCGCGGGCGGGACGCTGCGCGACGACTCGCCGACGCACGAGGAGCCGCCGTTCACGATCGGCCCGCCCGGCAGCGGCATCGACGCCTTTCCGAAGCCGGGCACCGACCCGCTGAAGCTCGGTCTCGTCGTGCCCGACGACTTCGAGCTGCCCGAGGGCTACGTCCGACACTTCCAGGTGACGGACGACGGGCGCACGCTCGAGCCGATCCTCATGTTCCACCCCGACTACGAGTTCTTCGACGAGGAAGGCCGGCCGATCGAGCTCCCCGCCGACCTCGTGGTGCCGCCCGAGCTCGCTCCGCCCGGGCTCCCGCTCCGGCCGCTCGAGCCGCCGGCGCCGGTCGTCCCGGGCGCCGAGCCGCCGCCGCCGGGAGCCGGGACGGGCGACGCGCCCTGAGCACTGCGCGCGCCTTCGCGCTCCTCGTCGCGAGCGCGCTCGCCTTCGGGCTCTACGCGCGGCTCGAGGGGCCGTCGTGGACGCTCGGCTTCGTGGGCCTCGTGCCCTTTCTCGCCGCGCTGGAGCGCGCGCGCAGCAGCGCCGGCGCGCTCGCGCTCGGGCTCGCCTACGCGGTGCTCTTCGCCTTCGCCGTGTTCGCCTGGTTTGGGCTCGGGATCGCTGTCTACGCCGACGCGCCGGCGGCCGCGGGCCTCGCGGCGCTCGCGCTCGCCGCGCCGCTCCTCCAGCCGCAGCTCCCGCTCTTCGCGCTCGCGCGCCACGCGGCCGGCGGCGCGGCCGCTCGCGGCGTCGCGGCCGGCGCGGCGACCTGGCTCGCCGCCGAGTGGGCGCTGCCCAAGCTGTTCGGCGACACGCTCGGCCACGGACTCGTCACCGCACCCTGGCTGCGCCAGGGAGCCGACCTCGCCGGCGCGCCCGGCCTCACGCTCGCCCTCGTGCTCGCGAACGAAGGCGTCTGGGCCGCTTGGCGACGCGCGCACTGCGCGGGCGCGCGCGCCGCCTTGGCACCCCTCGCCGCCGTCGCGGCGCTCGTCGCGATGCTCGCGGGCTACGGCGCGCTGCGTCTGCGCCTGCTGGACCCGACGCTCGCAGCCGCGCCGCGGCTTCGGGTCGCGGCGGTGCAGGCCGACATCGCGCGCTACGGCCGGCTGCGCGCCGAGCTCGGCAGCTACGACGCCGTCGCGGCGATCCTGACCGCGCACTTCGCGCTGTCGGAAGAGGCGCTCGCGGCGGGGAACGTCGACCTCCTGCTCTGGCCCGAGACGGTGTACCCGACCACGTTCGGGGCGCCGAAGAGCGCGGAGGGCGCCGAGTTCGACCGCGCGATCGCGGGCCTCGTGGCCCGGAGCGGCATTCCGCTCGCGCTCGGCGCCTACGACGTCGAGGGCGCCGCGGAGTTCAACGCGGCCTTCTTCCTCGAGCGGGACGGGGACGGCCGCGTCGGCTTCGACGCGTACCGCAAGGCAGCCCTCTTCCCGCTGACCGAGCGCGTCCCGCGCTGGCTCGAGCCGCTGCGCCCGTGGCTGCCGTGGCTCGGCACCTGGCGTCCGGGGCGGAGCGACGTCGTGCTGCCGGTGACGCTCCCCGGCGGCCGCAGCGTCCGTGTCGCGCCGCTGATCTGTTACGACGCGGTCGACCCCGCGCTCGCGCGCGACGCCGTCCGCCGCGGCGCCGAGCTGCTCGTCACGCTCTCGAACGACTCGTGGTTCCCCGGCGGCGCGCATCTGCACCTCGCCGTTTCCACCTTCCGCAGCCTCGAGACGCGGCGCGCGCAGGCGCGCGTCACGAACACGGGCGTCAGCGCGCTGATCTCGCCGACCGGCGAGCTGCTCGCGACGGCCGGCGTGCACGAGCGCCGCGCGCTCGTCGGCGAGCTCCCGCTCGTGCAAGGCGTCCGCAGCGTCTCGCTCGCGCTGGGCGACTGGCTCGGTCCGGCGGCGCTCGTCGTCGCCCTCGCCCTGCTCGCGACGCGGGCCCCGACGGGGCGGCTCACGCGTCGGGGAGCAGCACGCCCGGGTTCATGAGGCCCTCGGGATCGAGCGCGCGCTTCAGCGCGCGCAGCAGCGCGACGCCGC
>DATAGA010000329.1:0-5160 GCA_036257215.1 Myxococcota bacterium | reverse complement strand
CGCTCGCGCCGTGGGCGGTGCTGCTCGCCTTCGCGGGCTTCGGCGGCGTACAGCTCGCTCGCGCCGAGGCCTGACGCGGTCACGGCGCGGGGGACGGTGCGGGGGCCGGCTGCGCGCGCGGCGCGGCCCGCTCGAGCGCGGACTCGGCTTCGGGGGCGGGCGCGCTCGGGGGCGCCGGAGAGGGCGGCGCCGGCGGGCTCGCCACCGCCGCGGGCGGCGGCGCCGGCAGGTCGCGCCCGCCCTGGTTCAGCGACCGGAAGAACTCGTGCTCCGGCGGCAGCACCACCGTCGTGCCCTCGCCGAGCGTCTTGCGGTAGGCCTCGAGGCTGCGCACGAAGTCGTAGAACGGCTCGTCGCGGCCGTAGGCGTCGGCGTAGATCCGCGCGGCCTCCGCGTCGCCCTCGCCGCGCAGCGTCTCCGCCGCCTGTCGGGCCGTGGCGATCGTGACGCGCGCGCGCCGGTCGGCCTCGGCGCGGATGGTGCGCGCCTCCTCCTCGCCCTCGGCGCGGTGCTTGCGCGCCAGCCGCTCGCGCTCGGCGCGCATGCGGGCGTAGACGTTCTCTTCGGCGCCGGAGGGCAGCTCCGTGCGGTTGATGCGCACGTCCGCGACCTCGATGCCGAAGCGTTGGAGCGAGGCGGCCGCGAGCTTCGTTACCTGCTCCATGATCGAGTCGCGCTCCTCGGTCAGGACCTGCGGGATGCTGTGCCGCCCGATGACCTCGCGCACGCTGCCGCCGACCTCGCGGTCGATCTGGAGCTCGGCCTTCTCCACCCCGGTCGGAAAGGACTTGTAGAACTGGAGCGGGTGCGCGATGCGCCAGATCACGTAGTTGTCCACCACGATGCGCTCGCGGTCCATCGTCTGCACGATGCGGGGCTTCGAGTTGAGGTGCAGCCAGCGCCGGTCGAAGGTCCGCACCTCCTGCAATAGCGGGATGCGCCAGGTCAGGCCCGGCTTCGTCGCCTCGTCGCGCGGGTCGCCGAGCGTGAGGATCAGCTTCTGCTCGTCCTCGCGCGTGACGACGATCGGCCCGACGCCGTACTCGCCCGCCTTGACGAGCGCGGCGAAGAGCGCTGCCAGCACCAGCACGAGCGTGAGGCCCCGCCTCATCGCGGCGCTCCCGGCGCCGGCGTCTGCTGCTGGCGCGGCAGCGACGGCAGGTAGGGCAGCAGCGTCGCGGTGCCCGGCTCGATGATCACCTTCTCCACCTTGGGCAGCACTTCTTCCATCGCCTCGAGGTAGAGCCGCCGGCGGGTCACCTCGGGCGCGCGCCGGTACTCCTCGTAGATGGAGGTGAAGCGCGCCGCCTCGCCGCGCGCCTCCGATACCTTGGCCTCGCGATAGCCCGCGGCCGACGCCTCCATCTCGCGGCTTTCGGCCCGCGCCCGCGGCAGCACCTCGTTCTCGTACCCGCGCGCCTCCTGGATCTGGCGGTCGCGGTCCTGCGCGGCAGCGATCACGTCGTCGAACGCCGCGCGCACCGGGGGCGGGGGCTGCACCTCCTGCAGCTGGACGCTCGTGACCTCGATGCCCGCCTGGTAGCGGTCGAGCAGCGCCTGGAGCTGCTCGAGCGTCTCGTTCTCGACGGCCCCGCGACCCTCGGAGAGCACGTCGTCGATGGAGTTGCGCCCGACGATCTCGCGCACTGCCGCCTGCGCCGCGTCGCGCAGGATGCCGCGCCGGTCCGCGACGCGGAAGCGCGCGTCGACCGGGTCGCCGATGCGGTACTGCACGACGAAGCCGAGGTGCACGATGTTGTTGTCCTTCGTCTGCATCGCCGCCTCGGCGGCGGCGGCCTCCTCGTCCGGCTGGCCGGGCTCGGCGCTGCCGAAGTCCTCGCGCTCGAGCGTGTCCACGGCGACGATCTCGTGGCTCGCGAGCGGAGGCGGCAGGTGCCAGCGCAGCCCGGGCTGGGTCTCCACCCGGTCGACGGCGCCGAAGCGCAGGATCACGGCGCTCTTGCCCGGCTCGAGCTGGTAGAAGCCGGTGTACGCCCAGGCCGCGAGCACCGCCACGGCGACGAGCAGCGTGAGCACGTTGGCCAGCGTGCGCGCCGTGCCGCGCCGCACGCGCTGCTCGGTCGTGAGCGGGTCCTCGTCGGCCATCAGGCCTTCCTCTGGGCGCTGCGCTCCGCCTCCGCTTCCGCGGCGGCGCGCTGGCTCGACTCGTAGAGCGGGCGCAGGAGGTCCATGGGAAGCGGGAAGAGAATGGTCGAGTTCCTCTCCGTCGCGATCTCGGTCAGCGTCTGGAGGTAGCGGAGCTGGAGCGCTGCGGGCTCCGCCGAGAGGATCTTCGAGGCGAGCTGGAGCTGCTCCGCGGCCGCGAGCTCGCCCTGGGCGTGGATCAGCTTCGCGCGCTTCTCGCGCTCCGCCTCCGCCTGCTTGGCCATCGCCCGCCGCATCTCCTCGGCCAGGTCGATCTGCTTGAGCTCCACGGCGCGGACCTTGACGCCCCACGGCTCGGTCTGCGTGTCGATGATCTCCTGGAGGCGGCGGTTGATCGTCTCGCGCTCCGCGAGGAGCTCGTCGAGCTCCGCCTGGCCGCACACGCTCCGGAGCGTCGTCTGCGAGAGCTGCGACGTGCCGTAGAGGTAGTTCTCGACCTGGATCACGGCGCGCTCCGGATGCAGCACGCGGAAGTAGAGCACCGCGTTCACCTTCACGGAGACGTTGTCGCGCGTGATCACCTCCTGCGGCGGTACGTCCATCACGATCTCGCGCAGGCTGATCTTCACCATGCGGTCGACGCCGGGGATGATCCAGCGGATGCCGGCGTCCTTGACGCCCGCGTAGCGCCCGAACCGGAAGACGACGCCGCGCTCGTACTCCTGGAGCACCCGCACGCCCGCGAAGAGCAGCGCGAGCGCGATGCCGACCAGGATCACCGGAGAGAAGTCGAACACGGGTAGCCTCCTGCTCAGTCCTCGGGCTTGGCGCGTCGCACGGTGAGCTCGAGGCCCTGCACCGCGACGATCTCCACCCTCTCGTGCGCGCCGATCGGCTCGGGCGCCTTGGCGCGCCAGTGCTCGCCGCGCACGAACACCGTGCCCTGCGGCGCGATCGGCGTCACGCTCTCGCCGACGAGGCCGAGGAGCTCGCCGACGCCCGCCGTCTGCGGGCGCCCCAGGGTTCGCCCGAGCGCGAAGACGACGATGCCGCCGAAGAGGGCGAAGCCGGTGACGGCGGGGAGCAGCACCGACCAGAACGAGACGTCGAGGTCGCTGAGCTCGGGGCGGTCGAACAGCATGGAGCCGCCGAGCAGGAAGCAGGCGAGCCCCGCCACGAAGAGCGCCCCCCAGGAGGTCACGAACGCCTCCGCCACGAGCAGAGCGAGCCCGACCGCCATGAGCAGCAGCCCGAGCCAGGAGAACGGCAGGATCTGCATGGCGACGAGCGCGAGCAGGAGGCACACGCCGCCGATCACCCCCGGCACCAGCGTGCCGGGCTGGTTGAACTCGACGTAGAGCCCGAGCACTCCGGCGAGCAGCAGGATCACGGCGACGTTCGGGTCGACCAGCACGTTCAGGAAGCGCGTCAGCGGGCTCATCGCGATCTCGCGCGGGGCTGCGCCACCGACGTCGAGCTTCACGCGCCCACCGGCGAAGCGGATCTCGCGCTTCGCGATCTCTTCGAGCAGCTCGGTGCGGCTGCTCGCGACGAGGTCGATCACGCGCAGCCGGAGCGCCTCGTCCGCGGTCACGGCGACCGACTCGCGGACCGCCTTGGCCGCCCATTCCACGTTGCGGTCGCGCTCGCGCGCGATCGACTCGATGAAGGCGACGAGCAGGTTCTCCGCCTTCTGCTCCGCCGGGTCGGGACGGTCGTCCTTGTCGCGCGGACCGCCGCCGCCGCCGATCCCGACGGGGTGCGCGGCGCCGATGCTCGACCCGGGCGCCATGGCCGCGATGTGGCCGGCCAGCGTGATGAACGTCCCCGCCGAGCCCGCCCAGGCGCCCTGCGGCGAGACGTACACCGCGATGGGGACGCGCGCGTTGAGCATCGCCTGGATGATGTCCTTCGTGGACGCGACCAGGCCGCCGGGCGTGTCGAGCTCCACGACCAGGAGCGCGGCCTCCTCCTCCTCGCTGCGCGAGATCGCGCGCTTCAGGTAATCGGAGGACGCGGGGTTGATCGACCCGGCGACGCGCGCGACGTTCACGTGACCACGCCGCTCCTCGAGCGGACCCGCGGGCTTCGGCGCGGCGGCGGCCGCGAGCGCGAGCGCCGAGAGGGCCAGCGCGAGCGCCGGTGCGGCGGGCACGCCGCGCGCGCTCCAGAACGCGGCCGCGCGCCGGCCCGCGCGGGGCCGGCGTCCCGGGGCGTCGGTCACCGACGCGCCCCGAGCAGCTTCTCCACCCGCTCCAGCAGGCGACGCGCCACCTCGTCCTTCGGAAGGAGCGGGAGCTGCTCCACCTCGCCGCCCGGCCAGACGAACCAGACGGCGTTGGCGTCGCTCTCGAAGCCGGCGTCGGCGCGCGACACGTCGTTCGCGACGAGCAGGTCGCAGCCCTTGCGCGCGAGCTTGCGCCGCGCCGCCTCGACCACGTCCTCGCTCTCCGCCGCGAACCCGACGACCACGCGGGCGCCGCGGCGCGCGCTGATCTCGGCGAGGATGTCGGGGTTGCGCTCGAGCTCGAGCCGCAGCCCCGCGCCCTCGGGCAGCGCCTCCTTCTTGATCTTCCCGGCCACCGGCTGCGCGGGGCGGAAATCGGCCACCGCCGCGGCCATGACGACGGCGCTCGCGGCCTCGAGCTCCGCCAGTACGGCGGCGCGCATCTCGAGCGCGCTCTCGACGTCGAGGCGTCGCACGCCGGGCGGCGTGGCGAGGGCCGACGGACCCGCAACCAGCACCGTCTCCGCGCCGCGCCGCGCGGCCTCCGCGGCGATCGCGAAGCCCATCTTGCCGGACGAGCGGTTCACGAGCGCGCGCACGTCGTCGATCCGCTCGCGCGTGCCGCCCGCCGTCACGAGGATGCGCTCGCCGGCGAGAGTCGGCGCGCCGAGCAGCAGCTCGAGCTCGCCCTGGATCTCGGCGGGCTCGGCCATGCGGCCCTCGCCCTCCCAGCCGCACGCGAGCGGGCCGGAGGCGGGGCCGACGAAGCGCACGCCCCGCTCGCGGAGCAGCGCCACGTTGGCCTGCGTCGCCGGGTGGCGCCACAT
>DATAGA010000286.1:0-2436 GCA_036257215.1 Myxococcota bacterium | reverse complement strand
CCTGCCCCCGGGAGACGCGGCCGTCGCGACGCTCTCCGGCGGCGAGAAGCGCCGCGTGGCGCTCTGCCAGCTGCTGCTCTCGAAGCCCGACATGCTGCTCTTGGACGAGCCCACGAACCACCTCGACGCGGAGTCGGTGGCGTGGCTCGAGCGCTACCTACAGGAGTACCCGGGCACCGTCGTCGCGGTCACCCACGACCGCTACTTCCTCGACAACGTCGCCGGCTGGATCCTCGAGCTCGACCGCGGGCGCGGGATCCCGTGGCAGGGCAACTACTCCTCGTGGCTCGACCAGAAGCAGGCGCGCTTCGCGCAGGAAGAGAAGCAGGCGTCGGCGCGCCAGCGCACGCTGGCCCGCGAGCTCGAGTGGATCCGGATGTCGCCGCGGGCGCGGCAGGCGAAGAGCAAGGCGCGCATCAGCGCGTTCGAGGCGCTGCGCGCGGAGGAGGAGCAGCGCATGCCCGAGGCGGTCGAGATCTCGATCCCGCCGGGCCCGCGCCTCGGCGACCTCGTGATCGAGGCGAAGGGGCTGCGCAAGGGCTACGGCGACCGCCTCCTGATCGACGACTTCTCGTTCTCGCTCCCCGCCGGCGGCATCGTCGGCGTGATCGGGCCGAACGGCGCGGGCAAGACCACGCTGTTCCGCATGCTGACCGGGCAGGAGCGCCCCGACGCGGGCGAGCTGCGCCTCGGCGAAACCGTGAAGCTCGCCTACGTCGACCAGGAGCGCAGCGGGATCGACCCGAAGAAGTCCGTCTACGACGTCATCTCCGAGGGACAGGACCGGCTCCAGGTCGGGCGGCGCGAGCTCAACGCGCGGGCGTACGTCTCCTCGTTCGGCTTCAAGGGCGCCGAGCAGCAGAAGCGCGCCGACGCGCTCTCGGGCGGCGAGCGCAACCGGCTGAATCTCGCGCGGCTGCTCAAGAGCGGGGGCAACGTGCTGCTGCTCGACGAGCCGACGAACGACCTCGACGTCGACACGCTGCGCGCGCTCGAGGACGCGCTGCTCGGGTTCGCCGGGTGTGTGGCCGTGATCTCCCACGACCGCTGGTTCCTCGACCGCATCGCGACGCACATGCTCGCGTTCGAGGGCGAGAGCCACGTCGAGTGGTTCGAGGGGAACTACCAGGAGTACGAGGCGGACCGGCACCGCCGGCTCGGCGCCGAGGCGGACCAGCCGCACCGGATCCGCTTCAAGAAGCTGGAGCGTTAGGCGCGCGCCTACGCTCGCCGCTAGCGTCCGAAGGCGCCGCGGATGCGCTCGAGCGCGGTCTCGACGTTCGCGCGGGAGTTGAACGCCGAGAGCCGCAGGTAGCCCTCTCCGGCGGGGCCGAAGCCCGAGCCGGGCGTGCCTACGACGCGGCAGCGCGCGAGCAGCTGGTCGAAGAAGTCCCACGACGAGAGTCCGCCGGGCGTCGCCAGCCACAGATACGGCGCGTGAACGCCGCCGAAGACCTCGAAGCCCGCGGCGCCGAGACCGTCGCGCAGCAGCTTCGCGTTCCCGAGGTAGTGGTCGATCTGCTCCTGCGTCTGCTTGCGCCCCTCGTCGGAGAAAACGGCCTCCGCCGCGCGCTGCACGACGTACGACACGCCGTTGAACTTGGTCGACTGGCGCCGGGCCCAGAGCTCGCGCAGCGGCACGCGCTCGCCGGCCGACGTAGTGCCCGTGAGCTCGCGCGGGACGACGGTGTAGGCGCAGCGCACGCCGGTGAACCCGGCCCGCTTCGAGAAGCTGCGCATCTCGATCGCGCAGCGGCGCGCGCCGTCGATCTCGTAGATCGAGCGCGGCAGGGCGGGATCGGAGATGTAGGCGTCGTAGGCGGCGTCGAAGATCAGGACGGCGTCGGAGGCGAGCGCCCAGTCGACCCACGCGCGCAGCGCGTCGCGCGAGAGCACCGCGCCCGTCGGGTTGCCGGGCGAGCAGAGGTAGGCGAGATCGGCGGCGCCGGCGGCGGGCGGCGGCGGTGCGAAGCCGTTCTCCCGCGTCGCGGCGAGGTAGAGCACGCCCGGGAAGCGGCCGTCGGGACCCGCCGGGCCTGTGCGGCCAGCCATCACGTTCGTGTCGAGGTACACCGGGTAGACCGGGTCGGTGAGCGCGATCCGGCAGTCGAGCCCGAAGATCTCCTGGACGTTGCCGCTGTCTTGCTTGCTCCCGTCGGAGACGAAGATCTCGTCGGCCGCGATTTCGACGCCGCGCGCCGCGTAGTCGTGCGCGCGAATCGCCGCGAGCAGGAACGGCTCGCCCTGGTCGGGCGGATAGCCGCGGAAGCCGGCCGGCGTCCCCATCTCCTCGACGGCGCGCCGCATCGCCTCGACCACCGCCGGCGCGAGCGGCAGCGTCACGTCGCCGATGCCGAGCCGGATCACGTCCTCGCCGGGGTGCGCGGCCTGGAACGCCTTCACGCGCCGGCCGATCTCCGGGAAGAGGTAGCCGGC
>DATAGA010000187.1:0-3956 GCA_036257215.1 Myxococcota bacterium | reverse complement strand
GCGTCGCAGCCGGAGACGGTGCAGGCCGTCTCGCCCCCGCACGCAGGCGGGCTCCCGGCGAGGCAGCGGTCGCCCGCGCACACCTCGACGCCGTTGCAGGCGTTGCCGTCGCCGCAGTCCGCGTTCTCGAGGCACTGGACGGCCTGGCACGCGCCCGAGCGGCACAGGCCCGTCCCGCACGAGGTCCCGTCCGGGAGCGGCTGGTGGATGCAGCCCGAGCCGCTGCAGTCGTCGGACGTGCACGCGTTGCCGTCCTCGCAGAACGTCGCGTCGCACGCGGCGTGTTCGACCATCACCTCGTTCGAGTAGGGCGAGCGGCCCGCGGCGTTGTACGCCGTCAGCACCACGTAGTAGTCCTGGAACGCCTCGAGGACGAGATCGGCGCGCCGCACGCCGTCGCCGCCCGCGGAGACGGCGCCGAGGTCGCGCGACTCCCCGTACTCCCCGGAGCGCGAGCCGAGCGACACGGCGTAGCCGTCCGGCGTCCCGCCGTCCGGCTGGGTCCAGCGCAGCGTGTGCACGCGCTCGTACGCGGACCCGGCCTGGGGCGCGGCGAGCAGCGCGAAGCCTGCGACGAGCGCGCCCGCGATCCGGCCCATGGCTCCCCTCCCGGTGATCCCGTCCATGACGGGTTCCCGATCGGCGACGTCGCGCGGCGCAAACGTGACGGCGGTTACGGCCGGGGTGGGGTTTGCCCTGACCGCGGTACGCTGGAGGCCTGTACGGGAGGAGCCCCGCATGGCCGACCTGCACGGCCGCTGCGCACTGGTGACGGGGGCCTCGAGCGGCCTCGGCGTGGACTTCGCGCGCGAGCTCGCCCGGCGGGGCGCGCGCCTCGTGCTGGTGGCCCGGCGCGAGCCCCGCCTGCGGGCCCTCGCGGACGAGCTCGCCAAAGAGACGGGAGTGGAGGTGCGGGTCGAGGCGGTCGACCTCGCGGACCCCGGCGCGCGCGAGGCGCTCGCCGACCGGCTCGCTGCCGAGCGCGTCGAGGTGGACGTCCTCGTGAACAACGCGGGCTTCGGGGTCTACGGCCCGTTCCTGGACATCCCCTGGGAGCGCGAGCGGCAGATGCTCGAGCTCGACGTCGCCGCCGTCGTGCACCTGACGAAGCTCTTCGCCCAGGGCATGGTGGCCCGCGGTCGCGGCTGGATCCTCCAGGTCGCCTCGATCGGCGCGTACCAGCCCTCGCCGACCTACGCGAGCTACTCGGCGGCGAAGGCGTTCGTGCTCTCGTTCGGCGAGGCGCTCTCGTTCGAGCTGCGACACACCGGGGTGAAGGTCACGGTGGTGTCGCCGGGCGTGACCGCCACCGAGTTCCTGCGGGTCTCGGGGCAGAGCCCCTCGCTCTACCAGCGCCTCGCGATGATGAGGAGCGCGGACGTCGCCCGCGCCGGGGTGCGCGCGATGCTGAAGGGAAGGCCGAGCGTCGTCCCGGGGCTCGTGAACAAGGTCCCCGCCTTCCTCATGCGGCTCACGCCGCGCCGGCTCCAGGCGAGGATCGCCCACCTCAGCATGACGATGGGGTGAGCTAGAACGGCGCGAGGGCCAATGCGCGCCGCTCCGTCGAGCGCCGGAGCTCGGCCCAGATGGCGTCCTCGACCCGGCGCGCAGCGGGGCCGTCGAGCCCCTCGACGTGGGCGTGGAGCTCGACGAGGAGCGCGCGCAGCGCGGCGTTGCCGGCCTCGAGCGTCGAGACGCGGAGGTCCGGATCGCGCGTGCCGGCGGCCTCGGTCAGGCGCCGGCCGAGCTGCGCGTCCGCGACGACCCGAACGGAGTCGCGGAAGAGCGCCCGCAGCGCCTCGTTCTCCTCCACGCGCCGGGCCGCGGCGCGCTCCCACTCCTCGGCCGCCATCTGGAGCATGATCGCGCTCACCCCGGTGTTGCGCTGGAGGTAGTCGGCGCCGACCGCGGGCGCGACCTCGAGCAGCAGCGAGCCCGCGAGCTTCTGGAGCGCGAGCGGGACCTCGGGCTTCACGACAGTCGCCCGAGCGACTCGAGCAGCGCGCGGTCCTGCGCGTTCGTGAGCCACCAGCCGGTGAGGCCGAGCACCGGGTCGGAGCTCTTCCCGGCGCTGTACTCCTTCGCGCTCGAGATCCAGATGCCGAGGCCCTTCACGCTCGAGAACACCTCCCACCAGAGCAGGTCGTCCGGGTCCGCGCGCAGCCCGCTCGCCTTCTCCCAGATCTCGATCGCGCGCTCGCGCGGCAGCAGCCCGCCGGCGCGGCCGTCGCGCGCCCAGCACCAGGTGCGGTTGATGGACCAGGCGAGGTCCTCGAGCGGGTCGCCGAGGTGGGCCATCTCCCAGTCGAGCACGGCGAGGATCTCGCCGTCCGGCGACACGAGGAAGTTTCCGGTGCGGAAGTCCGCGTGTACGACGGCGAGCTTCTGCGCGGGGCGCGGCGGATGGCGGCGCAGCCAGCGGATGCCCGCGCGCGCGATCGGCTGTGGTGCGAGCTCGTCCTCGTCGATCACGCGCTCCCAGTGCTCGAGCTCGCGGCGCCAGCAGGCGTCGAGCGCGGGCGGCGGCATCACGTCGGCGAGGCCGAGCGCGAGCGGGTCCGCGCGGTGGATCTCGCCGAGGATCGTCCACTTCTGCTCGCCGATCCGCGCGAGGTGCGCCGCGTAGGGCGGGGCGAGCAGCGCCTGCGGGCTCGCCTCGCCGCCGCGCACCTCCTCCATCACGAAGAACGCCCGTTCGAGCCAGGCCGGATCCTCCTCGAGCCAGAGCGCCTCGGGCACCGGGACGCGCGAGCCGCGGAAGGCGGCGTAGGCGCGGAACTCGACCGAGCGCTCGGTCTCGATCAGGCTGCCCGGCGGGTCGCGGCGCAGCACGAGGCGGCGCTCCTCGTCGGCGCCGCCGCGCCGGCAGCGCAGCCGCAGCCGGTACGTCTCGCGCGACGCGCCGCCGTGGATGCGCGCGAGCTCGTCGACCCGCACGTCGCTCGCGTCGGGCCAGCGGTGCGCGACGTAGCCGGCGAAGCGATCCGCGAGGGCCTGCACGCGCGGATGTTGGCACACGCGCGAGGGGCGTGCCGTGCTGGACGCGCGACGCACGATCTCCCTGCGGTAGCCTTCTCGCCGGAATCGGATGGCCGACCGAGCCGGCTCCGCCGGCTCTCGTCGGGTGAACCGCGGGCGCAGCCCGCGGACGCGGCCGAGTGGTGGGTCGCACTCCTGGCTCGCGCGCGGGCGGGGGGCTCTTGCGCGAGCGCGTCTTCGGCATCGAGACGGAGTACGCCGTCATCTACCACCCGGCCCGGGGCGAGCTCGGCTGGCCGACGAACCTCGAGCTCTACGCGCTGTTCGAGGCCCAGCTCCGCCCGCGCGTGGCGAGCCTGCCGCGCGCGGCGTCGCTGCTGCGCTCGAAGCGGGGCTGCTTCCTCGAGAACGGCGGCTCGTTCCACTACGAGGCGACGCCGCACCACTTCGAGCACGGGCTGCTCGAGCTCGCCAGCCCCGAGTGTCGCGACCCGTTCGCGCTGCTCGCCTGCGAGCGCGCGAAGGACGAGCTCGTCGAGGAGCTCGCGCACGGCGTGACGGCCGAGCTCGCGCGCCGCGGCTGGGGCGGCCGGGTGCGCATCGGGAAGAACAACGTCGACAGCCAGGGACACACCTTCGGGTCGCACGAGAGCTACTGGGTGGAGGACCGGCTGAGCCCGGCCGAGCGACTCCGGCTCGCGCCGCTCTGGGCGGCGCTCTGGCTCGCGACCCTGCCGGCGCTCGCCTGGCTCGTCGCCGCGGCGCTGCTCGCCGCGCTCGCCGCCGTGGCCGCGTTCCTGCTCCCTCTCGTCGCGTTCGCGCCGTGGGCGCTCGCCGCACTGCTGTCGCGCCGCGCGGAGACGGCCGCCGCCGCGCTGAGGCGCGCCGCCGACGCGCTCGCGTCCGCACCCTCGCGGCTCTTCCGCTTCGTCTCCGAGCATCCGGGCGAGGTCGCGCGTCGGCTCGCGTGGCTAGAG
>DATAGA010000185.1:0-4212 GCA_036257215.1 Myxococcota bacterium | reverse complement strand
GCAGGTCGCGCCGGTGGGCGCGGTACCAGCGCAGCAGCGCGGCGCGCAGCCGCGGCCTCGCCGCGCCGGCAGCAGCCGGGCTCACAGCGCGACCGGGAGCGGGCCCTCGTAGCGGATCGCGGTGGGCAGGACCCGCGCCCGGACCGCGAGCACCTCGACGCCTGCCCGCGCCGCCTCGCGCAGCGCGGCGCCGTAGTCGGGATCGACGTCGTCGGCCGGCTCCACGCGGACGCAGTCGCCGCGCTGCACGACGAAGAGCAGTACGGCGCGCGCGCCCGCGCGTCGGAGCGCCGCGAGCGACTCGGCGTGGCGTCTTCCGCGCGTGGTCACCGAGTCGGGGAAGCGCGCGCACGAGCCTTCCGCGAGCGTCAGGCTCTTCACCTCGACGAACGCGGGACGCGGGTCGCCGCGCCGGCCGTCCAGCCGGAAGTCGAGGCGCGAGCCGTCGGCCACCGCGACCTCCCGACTCAGGCTCGTGTAGCCTGCGAGCGCGGGGAGCGCCTCCGCCGCGAGGAGGCGCGCCGCGAAGCCGTTTGCGAGGTGGGTGTGGACGCCGACCCACGCGCGGCCCGCGCGGATCATCTCGAGGGTGTAGGGCAGCCGCCGGACCGGGCTCGCCGAACGCGAGCAGCGCACCGCCGCCCCTTCCCGCACGACGCCCCGCAGGCTTCCCGGGTTCGGGCAGTGGACGGTGAGCGTCTCGCCCGCCTCGGTGCGCACGTCGGCGAAGAAGCGCTGGTAGCGCCGCAGCAGGGTCCCGCGCACCGCCGCCGCGACCGGAAGGGAGAGGGTCACCGCGCGCCCGGCGCGTCCGGGGGCTGCGCTGGTGGGACCGCCGCGGAGGCCGCCGCAGCGTTCGGCGCCGGCTCCGTCGGCCCGAGCTGCGACTCGACCTTCTCTCGCACCCACTTCGGGTCCCACCACTCCTTCGGCTCGACGTAGATCCCGCCCACGAGGATCGCGAAGTGGAGGTGGTCGCCGCCGGCGAGGCCGGTCGCTCCGGAGCGTCCGAGCGTCTGACCCTTCGCGACTTCGTCGCGTTCGCCGACCGCCATGCTGGCGAGGTGCGCGTAGAGCGAAGCGAGGCCGAGCCCGTGGTCGAGCACGACGCAGTTGCCGTAGATGCCGAGCGGCCCCGCGAAGACCACGCGGCCGGCGTTGCTGGCCGTCACCTCGGCGCCGGCCAGCGTGGCGAGGTCGTAGCCGTAGTGGATCGCCTCGGACACCTGCTTCTCGCCGACGAAGTAGGTGCGATGCTCGGCGAAGAGGCTCGTCACCTCGGAGTTCGCCCACTGGACGAAGGGCCCGCGCCAGAGCGGCGCACTCGTCGTCGGGGTCACGATCTCGCGCACGCGCGCCTCGTTCTCCGCGCGCACGCGCTTGTTGATCTCCTGGAACACGGCGACGGAGTCGGTGCCGGCGACCCCGACCTCGCCGGCGAGCTCAGGCACCTTCTGCTCGAGGAAGCGCGGCGGCAGGTCGATGCGCTCCTCGCTGAAGCGGCGCTCCTGGAAGACGAGCGGCCAGCCCACGGCGGTCTTGTTGCCCGCGGCGTCCTCCGCGACGACCTGGATCTTCGGGCTGGCCGGCGCGTCGCGCGCGATGGCGAAGAGCGCGACGCGGCGGCCCGCGCGCGGCGCGTCGGCGGCCACGGCCGTCGCCGGGTGCGGAAAGCCGGGAAAGAACGCGCCGGCGACCTCGACGCCGTCGCGCACGACCGGCTCCGAGAGCGCGTACGCGACCGCCCCGGTGCCGCCGCGGGCCGCGTACGAGAGCCCGGTCTCGACGGCGACGCGCGGCGGCGAGAGGTCGATGCGCAGCGGCAGCGTCGCGACGGTGCGGTTGCCGCGCAGCCAGCCCGCCCACGACCAGTCGCGCGCCGCGATCTCGAGCTGCGCGTCGCCTTCCTCGAGACCGAGCGCCTTCGGGTCGAGCGCGAGCTCGACCCGCACGGGCCCGGCGACGGAGCCGCCGGTCAGGAGCGAGCCGGGGTACTGCGCGGCCGGCAGCGCCTGCGCGGCCGCGTCGCCCTGCTTCACGGACGCCGTCACCTCGCGCAGGCCCGCGCGTCCGTCGGTGACGCCGACCGAGACGGTGCGCGGCGCGCGCCCGACTGCGAGCTCGGCCGGCGCGTCGAGCACCGGGTCGCCCAGCTCGCAGCGCCAGGCGACGGCGGCGACGAGCGCCACCCCCGCGATTAGAAGGAGAAGCCTCGCGATGCGGCGCACGGTCCCCCCTCGACCTCGCGCGGCGAACGCCGCGGCGCGGCGGCGAGTCTACCAGCCGCGGCCGAGATTGACGGCCCCGGTGCCGTCGCCGATGCTCCGCCCTCCCCACGGAGGTCCCATGGCCCGGGTCCGGCGCCTCGTTCTCGTCCGCCACGGAGAGACCGTGGGCGAGTCCAGCTCCCGCTTCCATGGCAGCGCGGACGTCGAGCTCTCCGAGGAGGGGCGCGTCCAGATGCGCCGCATCGCGGGCCTCCACCCCGAGGGCGCGGACCTCGTCGTCGCGAGCCCGCTGCGACGCTCGTGGCGAGCGGCGTCGCTCGCCAGCGCGGGGCGCCCGGTGCGCCTCGAGGCCGACTTCCGCGAGATCCACTTCGGCCGCTGGGAAGGGCTCACGAAGGGCGAGATCCAGGCGCGCGACCCGGTGCTCTACGAGGACTGGCAGAAGCGCGCGCCGGGGTTCGAGTTCCCGGGCGGCGAGCCGCGCGCGGCGTTTCGCGAGCGCGTGCAGCGCGGCCTCGACCGGCTCCTCGCCGAGGATGTATGGGACGCCATGGTCGTCGGACACAAGGGCGTGATCCGCGTGATCGTGGAGACGCTGACGGGCCAGGCGGCGGATCCCGACGAGCCGCCCGTCGGCGGCACGATCGTGCTCACGCGCCTCCCCGACGGCCGCTGGCGCCGTGGCGGGCGTTCGAGCAACCCGCCCGGCGTGGACGGCGGCAAGGCGGTGGTCGTCGGCGCCGAGGCCTGAGCGCGGCTCAGGACGCGGCCGCGCGCAACGCGAGGCCGCTCGCCACCGAGGTGAGCTCGCCGCCGCTGCGCAGCTTCTCCTCGCCGAACCGCTCCGCGAAGATCGCGCGCACGGCGGGGACGAGCGAAGAGCCGCCGGTCAGGAACACGCGGTCGACGGCGTCGGCCGGGACGCGGGCGCGGCGCAGCAGGCGGTCGACGCAGGTCTCCACGGCGGCGAGCTCGTCCGCGATCCACGCCTCGAACTGCGCGCGCGTCACGGGACGGTCGATCGCGAGGTCCTCGTGCTCGAAGCGGAAGCGCGTCTCGTCGCGCTCGGACAGCTCGCGCTTGGCGCGCTCGACGGCGCGGAAGAGCAGGTAGCCGAGGTCGCGCTCCACGAGGTGGAGCAGCGCCTCGAGCTTCTCGGGCTCGAGCGCCTCGCGGCGCAGGTCGAGCAGGAGCTGGAGCGTCCTGGGTGAGCGCAGGAACGAGAGGTGGTGCCAGCGCTCCAGGTGCGCGTAGATCCAGCTCGGCACGGGGAGCACGCGCCCGAACAGCGAGCGGAACTCCGCGCCGCGGCCGAGGAGCGGCGCGACGAGATGCCGCACGAGCTTCCCGTCGAAAGCGTCGCCCGCGAGCGGCACGCCGTCGTTGCCGAGCAGCGCGCGGCGGCGGTCGCCGCCGTCGCGCACGCCGGGGCCCACGCGCAGCAGCGAGAAGTCGCTCGTGCCGCCGCCGAAGTCGCCGATCAGGAGCAGCTCGTCGGCCGCGAGCCCGCGCTCGTAGTGCCACGCCGCCCCGACCGGCTCGTACTCGAACTCGAGCTCGGCGAACCCGGCGTTGCGCAGCGCCGCGGCGAGCCGGGAGAGCGCGAGTGCGTCGTCCTCCGGCGTCTCGGCGTGCACGAACCGCACCGGCCGGCCGACGACGGCGCGCCGCACCGGCGCTCCGAGCGCGGCCTCCGCCGCCTCGCGCAGCGGGCGCACGATCCGCGCTGCGAGCTCCTCGAGCCGGAAGCTCGTGCCGTGCACCGAAGTCGAGGTGAAGAGCCGGCTCGCGAGGAACGACTTCAGCGACTGCATGAGCCGGCCACCGCGCTCCTCCGACGCGAGGTAGCGCGCGATCGCCTCCGGTCCCGCCGCGATCCGCAGCGGCCCGTCGCCGTCCTCGCCGCGGTCCGCGTAGAGCACGGAGCGGAACGTCGTCGTGGTCTCGGGCTCGCCCGGCACGGGAAACCGCGCGAGCACCGGTG
>DATAGA010000062.1:0-15830 GCA_036257215.1 Myxococcota bacterium | reverse complement strand
CGGTGAGCGCGGCCGGGCAGAAGCGGCGCTTGTGCTTCAAGAGGTGGCGCACGTCGTCGAGCGCACAGAGCTGGAACCAGCGCGTGCGCGCCCTGTGACGCCCCGCGATCTGGAAGTCGACGAGCGCCGGGCCGCCGTCGGACGCCACCAGCCAGTTGTGCACCTTGTGCGCGTCGTTGTGCGTCACGCCCACAGCGTGGATCCGGCGCAGGAGGCGCAGCGCCTCGGAGAAGTACGCGGGGTCCGCCGGCGCGACCTCGATGAGCGGACGCGCCTCGAGGTACGAGCGCAGAAAGCGGCCGCGGCCGCGGTCGAGCAGGCGCGGAACGCGCTCGACCCCCTCGAGCCAGGCGAGCGCGCGCGCCTCGCGCCGCGCGAGCACCGCGGCCACCGGGCGCAGCCACCAGGCGCCGGCGCGGAAATCGCGCCGCACGCCGGGCAGCTTCTCGCTCTTGTGGACGACGTGACCGCGCTCGATGCGGCCGAAGAGGTCGCGCTTGAGCTCGCGCTCGGGCACGAACTGCTCGGTGCCGCCGGGTGCGCGGGCCGGGACGCGCGGGTGCTCGCGCTCGCCGGCGAAGCGCAGGAGCTCGACGCCCGCGAGCGCCGCGCAGACGGCACCCACTGCGCCGAGCGAGCCACGGGCGCCCGCACTCGCGACACCCGTGAGCGCGGCCCCGGACGCCGCGGCCTCGAGCGCGAGTGCGGTGCCGAGAAGCACGAGCGCGCTCGCCAGCTCCGGCGTGCCGCCCGCCTGGGACGCCCCGCGCAACGCGCCGAACGCGACGCCCGAGACGACGAGCGCGGCCGCGAGCGCGACGGCGGTGTCCGCGCCGGCGACGAGACCCCCCGCCGCAGCAGCCAGCGCGATCGCCGCCGCAAACGCTCCGGGCGGCCGGCGCGCGGCACTCCGATCGGCGCGCTCCGTGAGGAGCCAGCCGGCGACGGCGCTCGCGACGAGCGCCGTGAATGCAGTGGAGAGCGCGAGCGACGCGCGGCCTTCGGTCACCCCCGCGAGCGCGAGGCCGAGCAGCGACGCGAAGAGTGCGGCTTCGAGCGCGCGCGCCGGCCGCGCGCCACCGGGCACCGCGGCGCGAAAGCGGCGCAACCGCAGCCGCCCGAGCCCGGCGAGGGCCAGCGCGGCGAGGACCGCACTCGAGGCCCACGCGACGACGGGCGGCACCAACGCAGTGTGCCGTCGGAGCGACCCCCGTCAACCCCGAGCGGAAGCGGGACGCCTGGTTGCGCCGCTGCCTCGACGCCGGTGTGGCGTCAGAGCGCCTCGCGCAGGTCGCGCACCGCGCGCTCGATGCCGACGAGGAGCGCGCGCGCCACGACGAAGCGCCCCACCACGACGCGCTCGGCGACGGGTGCGGCCTCGAGCACGAAGGGCAGATCGCGCGCGGCGAGCCCTCCGGCGACGCCCACCTCGAGCCGCAGCTTCGCCGCGAGGCGCGCTGCGTCGCCGAGCCGCTCGAGCGCCGCGCGCCGTCCTGCGTCGGGGATGGCGACGCTCGCGCCGGTCCAGAGGTCGACCGCCTCCACCTCCGCCGCGTGCGCGGCCTTCACGGCGTCGAGCTCGGGCGCGATCAGCGCACCGACGCGAAGTCCCGCGTCGCGCAGCATCCGCGCAGCCGCCGCGACCGCCTGTCCCGCGACTCGCACGTCGAGCGGGCCGGGAAGCCCACCCGGGTTGCGCCCTTCGGCCGCGAGGACCACGCGCACGGGACGCGCCTCGAGCGCCACCTTGGCGAGCGACGGCGTCGGCGCGATGCGCAGCTCGAGCGCGTCCGCGGCGCGCGCCACGTCGCGCAGGTCCGCCTCGGACACGGGGCGGCCCTCGTCCGACGCGCCGAGCTGCACGGCGTCGGCGCCTGCGAGCGTGGCGAGCGTCGCTACGGCGGCCGGGTCGGGGCCGCCGCGCCCGGCGAGCTCGCGCAGCGCGCACAGCCCGTCGAGGGCGAGCACCAGCCGGCGCACGTCAGGCCGCCGGCGTGCCGAGCGTGTGGCGGAGCAGATCCGCGAGGTCGCGCGCGTAGCTCCGCACGCGGTCCTCGTCGTCGCCCTCCACCATGACGCGCACCTTGCGCTCCGTGCCGCTGTAGCGGATCACCACGCGGCCGCGGCCGTCGAGCTCCTTCTCGACGCGGCGCACGGCCTCGCAGACCGAGGGCAGCGAGTCGAGCGGCCGCTTCTCGGCGACCGCGACGTTGACCAGCACCTGCGGGAAGCGTTCGATGCCCGCGACGAGGCGCGAGAGCGGCTGCCCGGTGCGGCGCATGATCGCGAGCGCCTGGAGGCCGGTCAGCAGCCCGTCGCCGGTCGTGTTGTGGTCGAGGAACACGACGTGGCCCGACTGCTCGCCGCCGAGGTTGTAGCCACCGCTGCGCATCTCCTCGACGACGTAGCGGTCGCCGACCTTCGTACGCACGAGGCGCAGCCCCATGCCCTCGACGGCCTTCTCGAGCCCGAGGTTGCTCATGACGGTCGCAACGACCGCGCCGCCCTTGAGCCGGCCCCGCCCCTGCAGGTCGCGCGCGCACATCGCGAGCAGCGCGTCCCCGTCCACGACCTCGCCGCGCTCGCACACGAGCACGCAGCGGTCCGCGTCGCCGTCCACCGCGATGCCGACGTCCGCGCGCAGCTCGCGCACCTTGGCCGCGAGCTTCTCGGGGAAGAGCGAGCCGCACTCCTCGTTGATGTTGCGGCCGTTGGGCTCGACGCCGACCGCGAAGACCTCGGCCCCGAGCTCGTGGAGCATCGTCGGGCCGACCTTGTAGGCGGCGCCGTTGGCGCAGTCGAGCACGACGCGCAGCCCCTCGAGGTTCGAGTCCACCGGGAAGGTGTGCTTCAGGTGGACGATGTAGCGGCCCGCGGCGTCCTCGATGCGCGTCGCGCGGCCGACCTCGTCGGGCTCGGCGCGGTGGCTCGCGAGCTCGCCGGAGGCGATCAGCGCCTCGATGCGGCGCTCGACGTCGTCGGGCAGCTTGAAGCCGTCGTGCCCGAAGAACTTGATGCCGTTGTCCTGGTAGGGGTTGTGGCTGGCGGAGATCATGACGCCGGCCTTGCAGCGCATGTCGACGGTGAGGAAGGCCATGGCCGGAGTCGGCATCGGACCGACCTGGATCACGTCGGCGCCCATGGAGCACAGGCCCGCCGCGAGCGCGTCCTCGAACATGTAGCCCGAGAGCCGCGTGTCCTTCCCGATCAGGATGCGCTGCGTGCCGCCGCCGCGCCGGAAGACGTGCGCGATCGCCTGGCCGAGCGCGAGCGCCATCTCGGCGGTCATGGGGTGCACGTTGGCCGTGCCGCGAACGCCGTCGGTCCCGAACAGCGGCGCCGCCCGCTCCGCGCTCATCCGGTCTCTCCTCCCGCTGCCGCGCCCGGCGCCCCGTCCACGACGCCCTCGACCGGCTCGATCCGCACCCGCGCCGTGACGGGCTTCGTGTCCTCCAGCCAGAGGTGCCGGCCGCCCAGGGCCACGGCGACCTCCTTCACGACGTCGGCGCTCGCGCCGCTGACGTCGATCGTTTCGGTCAGAACCTCGTTCAACCGGAGCACCTCGGACTGGGCCCCGACCACCTTGACCCGGGGCGGGTCGAGCTCGACCCCCGCCACGCGGTAGTTCTCGGCGGGCTCCCCGGCGAGGTCGGCCCGGACGCGCACGCTCTTGGAGCCGCGCCGGGCCAGGGTGAGCTCCACGATGGAGGGCGAGCGGCTCACTACCCGGGCGCCGCGCGGGAGCTCGAGCGGCATCGGATCCACCTCGACCTTCAGCACGCCGGGCTTCGCCCCCGAGACCTCGACCGGGTACTCGAGGTCGGCCGGCGAGAGCGTGCGCAGCGCGGCCCGGCTGCCCTGGATCCGCACGTTCACCTCGCCGGTACTCTGCTCCACGATCACGAGGTCGTCCGGCAGGCCGCGGAGGACCATCGGGACGTCGAGGCCGCGCTCGATCGACGAGGTGCTGTGGGCGACTCCCCACAGGAGGAACGCGACGGCCACGGCCACCAGCTTGTAGCCGAGGTTGGCGTAGAGCCAGCGCACGCTCAGGCCCCCGCGCCGGTGCGCGCGTCCGCCGGACCGGCCTGGGCGGGCTCGAGCCCGGCCCCGTCGGGCTCGCCGGTCGGCGCTTCGTCGGCGGCCTCGCGGCGCCCGCGGGCGAAGACGTCGCGCAGCGCGCGGCGCAGGCGCGGGCCGTCGAGGTCGCGCGCCATGTCGCCGCCGATCACGACCGAGATGTTCGCGGTCTCCTCCGACACGACGATCACCACCGCGTCGGTCTCCTCCGTGATGCCGAGGGCGGCGCGATGGCGCGTCCCGAGGCCCTCCGGCACGTCGGCCCGGAGCGTCAGCGGAAGGATGCACCCCGCGTACGCGACGCGCCCGTCCTGGATCACCACCGCACCGTCGTGGAGCGGGGAGTACGGGAGGAAGATGGAGACGAGCAGGTCCTTGGTCACCGCCGCGTCGAGCGGCGTCCCGATCTGGATCAGGTCCTCGAGCCCGGTCTCGCGCTCGAGCACGACGAGCGCGCCCACGCGGCGCTGCGCGAGGGTCTGCGCGGCGCGCACGACCTCCTCGAGCACCTGCGACTCCTGGCGCTCGGCCATGCGCGGGAACACCCCGCCTCCGACCCGCGCCAGGGCGCGCCGGATGTCGGCCTGGAACAGCACGATGATGATGAGGACGGCGGAGGCGAGGAAGTTGTCGAGGATCCAGGAGACCGTCGTCATGCCGAGCAGGTCGGAGAGGAGGCGCACGGCGATCAGCGCCACGAGCCCGACCAGCACCTGCACGGCGCGCGTGCCGCGAATCAGCATCAGCAGCCAGTAGAGCACGAAGCCGACGGCGGCGATGTCGAGCGTGTCGCGAACCGGATCGAAGTTCGCGGCGAGGAAGGCCCAGAGGTCGGTCCCGACCTCGACCAGGCGGCTCCAGAGGAACTCGATCACGCCGCCGGCCCCGGCATGGGCGGCTACCCCGCGACCGGCTCGGGATCCGGGAGCTTGTCCCCGCCGAAGCCCTTCGCGGGTGCCGGCCGCCGCCGCGGCGCCGGCTCGCTCTGAGCGGCCGGGGCGGGCGTCGGCGGCAGCGGCGGCAGCGGCTGCCCAGCGATCAAGAGCCGCAGGTCCGCGCCCTCGAGCGTCTCGCGCTCGAGCAGCCCCTCCGCGATGCGATCGAGCGCGCCGCGGCCGTCGACTAGCACGCGCCGAGCCTCGTCGTAGGAGTCGCGCAGGAGCCGCGTGACCTCTTCGTCGATCTCCTGCGCCTTCTGCTCGCTGTAGTTCTTGCGGGTCACGAAGTCGCGGCCGAGGAAGACGTCGGCGGAGTCGTCGCTGTAGGAGACGGGCCCGATGCGGTCGCTCATGCCGAAGGTGCACACCATCTCGTGCGCGAGCTTCGTGGCCTGCTGGAGGTCGTTGGCGGCGCCGGTCGAGAAGTGTCCGAAGACGAGGTCCTCGGCGGCGCGCCCGCCCATCGCGTGGCGGATCATCGCGACCATCTGCTGGCGGGTGAGGTTGTAGCGGTCCTCCGCCGGGAGCGTCTGCGTCACGCCGAGCGCCATGCCGCGCGGGATGATCGTGACCTTGTGCACCGGGTCCGAGTCCGGGTTCATCATCGCGACGAGCGCGTGGCCGGCCTCGTGGTAGGCGGTCACGCGCTTGTCCTCGTCGCTCATGATCATGCTGCGGCGCTCGGCGCCGAGGAGCACCTTGTCCTTGGCGCGCTCGAAGTCGTCCATTGCGACCTTCTGGCCCTCGCGCCGCGCCGCGAGCAGCGCCGCCTCGTTGACGAGGTTCTGCAGGTCCGCACCCACGAAGCCCGGCGTCCCGCGCGCCACGACCTCGAGGGCCACGTCGTCGGCGAGCGGCACGCGGCGGGTGTGCACCTTCAGGATCGCCAGCCGCCCGCGCAGGTCGGGCCGCGGCACGACGACGCGGCGGTCGAAGCGGCCGGGCCGGAGCAGCGCGGGATCGAGCACGTCGGGGCGGTTCGTCGCCGCGATCATGATCACGCCTTCGTTGCTCTCGAAGCCGTCCATCTCGACGAGGAGCTGGTTCAGCGTCTGCTCGCGCTCGTCGTGGCCGCCGCCGAGCCCGGCGCCGCGGTGGCGCCCGACCGCGTCGATCTCGTCGATGAAGATGATGCACGGCGCGTGCTTCTTGCCCTGCATGAACAGGTCGCGCACGCGCGAGGCGCCGACGCCGACGAACATCTCGACGAAGTCGGAGCCCGAGATCGAGAAGAACGGCACGCCCGCTTCACCGGCCACGGCGCGCGCGAGGAGCGTCTTGCCCGTGCCCGGGGGCCCCACGAGCAGCACGCCCTTCGGGATGCGGCCGCCGAGGCGCGTGAACTTCTTGGGATCGCGCAGGAAGGCGATGATCTCCTCCAGCTCCATCTTCGACTCTTCGACGCCTGCGACGTCGTCGAACGTGATGCGCTGGTTGTTCTCGGTGAGGAGGCGCGCCCGCGACTTGCCGAAGCTCATGGCCTTGCCGCCGCCCGCCTGCATCTGGCGCACGAAGAAGACCCAGAGCCCGATCAGGACGAGGAATGGCACCCACCAGATCAACATCTGCTGCCAGACGCTCGATTCGCGCTTGGGCCGGGCGGTGATCTGGACGCCCTTCTCCTGGAGCTTGGGGACGAGCGACTCGTAGACCGGGGGCACGAACGTCGCGAAGTCCTGCCCGTCGTGGAGCCGACCGCTGACGTGACCCTCCTCGAGGGTGATGCGCTCGACCTCGCCCGCGTCGAGCTTCGTCAGGAACTCGGTGTAGGTGATCTCGGAGGGCGCCGTCTTGCTCTGGCGCAACACCGTGACGAGCAAGAGGATCATGAGCAGCAGGACGACCCACAGGGCCATGTTCTTGTAGAACTGCTGATTCACGCGTGCTCCTGTCCGTCGGGCCCACCACCGGGAGCTGCCGCGAGTACGCGACGTCGGACCCGCCATCCCCCCCGGGATTCGAGCGAATTTAGCATGATGCGAGGGGCCGTCGCCCCACGGGTGAACGGAGTCTGAACCCGTCGCGCTCGCGCGAGAGCGCGAGGCCGGCCGGAAGCTCGAGGCGGCCGCCGGGACGTCCGGTGCGCAAGAAGCGCAGCGCGCGCAGCAGATGCGTGCGCGAGAGCTCGCGGCCCCCGCCCGCGCGCTGGAGGACGCGGCGCAGCACGCGGCGGGCGAGGCCCTCGGGCCAGGCGAGCCAGGGCGCGGGGTCGATCCAGAGGGCGTCCCCCTCCTCCCGGACCGCGCGCGCGAGCTCCACCTCGACGACCCCTCCGAGCCACTCCGCGTCCCTCCGCACCGCTTCGGCCAGATCGGCCACGGCCCTGAGGAGCCGCGGATTGAACGAGGTCTCGAGACCGGGCAGCCAGTCCGCCCGGAGCCGATTGCGCGCG
This sequence comes from Myxococcota bacterium, assembly GCA_036257215.1. GTDB lineage: Bacteria > Myxococcota_A > UBA9160 > UBA9160 > UBA6930 > DATAGA01. The sequence continues at coordinate 8,420 of DATAGA010000062.1, read as the reverse complement.
TAGCGCCGGCTCGCGTTGGAAGCGTCTTCGCGCCACGCGAGCCCCGCGGCGCGCGCGTACGCGAGCACCTCTGCCCTTCCGACACCGAGCAGCGGCCGCACGATGCGTCCGTCGGGCGAGCGCTCGGGGATGCCGCCGAGCGCGTCGGGGCCGGCGCCGCGAAACACGCGCAGCAGCACGGTTTCCGCCTGGTCGTCGCGGGTGTGGGCGGTCGCGACGTGGGCCGCCTCGAGCCGCGCTGCCTGCTCCTCGAGGGCGGCGTAGCGGGCGCGCCGAGCGGCCTCCTGGAGGGTCGGCCGGGTCGCGCTGGGCCGACCCGCGCGCAGCGCCTCGACGTCCACGCGCGTCGCGGTGAACGGCAGCGAGAGCTTTTCCGCCAGCGCCCGCACGCTGGCCTCGTCAGCGTCCGCCTCCTCGCCGCGCAGGCCGTGGTGCACGTGGCCGACTGCCAGCTCGAGGCGCAGCGGCCCCGCGAGGGCGGCGAGGGCGTGGACGAGCACGGTGGAGTCGACGCCGCCCGAGCAGGCGACGAGGACCCTGCGCCCGGGCAGGCCGAGCTCCCGGGCGGACGCGGCGAGGGCCGGCAGCAACACGCCGAAAGTCTACGCGCTGCCTCGCGCCGCGGGACCCCGGGCCCCAGCCCTACTCGAGCGCGCTGCCGGTCCCGAGCGCGATCCGGGTCCCGTCCTCTTTGTCGACCCAGACGTCGCAGTGGACGCGCGTGCGAGACCCCTCGGGCACCCGCTCGCGGATCTTGCCGTGGGCCACGACGGCTTCGTCGCACCAGAGGACGTTCACGAGCTTGAGCGAGAGCTTCCCGCCCTCGACGAAGCCGAGGCCGAACGCGTCCTGCAGCACCTGGGCGGCGAAGCAGGTCGACATCATCCCCTGCACCACGATCTTCGGGAAGCCGAGCTTGCGCGCCTGCTCCTCGTCGGTGTGATAGTTGCGGCCCGGGCCGGAGAACATCCAGCAGCGGCGCTGGTCCACGGCCTTCTTCACCGGCGCGAGGTCCGGCCCCGTCGCGGTCGGGAACGCCGGCGCTTCGGTGCGCGCGGCCTTCCGCTGCGCGGTGCTCTCGTCCACGACGAAGCCCGGCGCCGGCGCGCCGGCGGCTTCGCGCGGCGGAAGGAACGACTGGTGCGTGCGCCCGCGGACGAGGAGCCGGCCGTCGTCGGCCGCCACGACGTCCGTCTCGTTCACGACGTAGTTGCGGCCGCGCTTCGCGTAGCGCTCCACGATCGTCGAGCGCGTGCGCACGCGGGCGCCGAGCGGGATCGGTGCGAAGAGCTCCCAGTCCTGGCGCGCGTGGAGGTTTCCGAAGAGGTTCCGCAGGTACCACTCGCCGGCGAACTTGTAGCACTCGGAGTGGTAGAGCAGCGGAGGCGCGACGTCGCGGTAGAGCGGGCTGTGGTCGTCGAGCGCGTCGGCGTAGAAGTCGACCACCTCGCGCGTGACGTCGTACTCGTGGCCACCGCAGTGGCGGCCGACGTGGGCGGGCTGTCCGAAGAGGTTCACGGGGCGCTCCGAGCCGTCCGGAACCTCCATGGTACACGCTGGCGCGTGCAGGGCCTCTCGGGTACCCGTCCGCGCCCGTGCCGTCGCCGCTCGACAACGTCGCCTCGTGGACCGCGCGGCGCGCGGAGCACGCGGGTGCCCGGCCGGCGCTCTGCGACGACGAGCTGCGCCTCGACGCGACCGCGCTCGACGAGCGCTGCGCGCGGGCGGCGGGCTGGCTCGCCGCCCGCGGCGTACGCCGCGGCGAGCGCGTCGCGCTCCTGCTCGGGAACCGCACCGCGTTCCTCGAGCTCCTGCTCGGCGCGGCGCGGCTCGGGGCGATTGCCGTTCCGCTCAATGCCCGGCTCGCACCGCCCGAGGTGCGCGAGCTGCTCGACGACGCGGCGCCGCGCGTCCTCTGCGTCGAGGCGGACGCCGAGGCGCTCGCGCGCGCTGCGCTCGCCGGCGCCCGGCGCCCGCCGCCGGTCGTGCTCGCGGTCGGCGGGCGTCCCGACGCGTACGAGGCCGCACTCGCGGGCGTCGAGCCGCGGCGCGCGGTGGAGCCGGTCGATCCCGACGATCCCATGATCCTCATGTACACGTCCGGCACGACGGGCGTCCCGAAGGGCGCGCTGCTCCCGCACCGGAAGACGCTCTACAACGCGCTCAACGCCCAGCTCTTCTTCGAACTCACCGCCCGCGACCGGGTGCTCGTCCCGCTTCCTCTCTTCCACTCCTTCGGGCTCAAGATCCTCTCGCTGCCCGCCCTCTACGCCGGCGCGGAGGTGATCCTCCAGGGCCGCTTCCACGCGGCCCGCGTGTGGGAGACGGTCGCCGAGCGCGGCATCACATATCTCGGAGGCGTGCCGACGCAGTTCCAGGCGCTCTACGACGCGCTCCTGGCCGCGCCCCCGGGCGGCTACGACCTCTCGACGCTGCGCTTCCTCTTCACCGCGGGCGCGCCGATCCCGGTGGAGCTCATCCGCGCGTTCGAGGCGCGCGGCCTCGTGCTGAAGCAGGGCTTCGGTCAGACGGAGACGTCCATCCTCTGCTGTCTCGAAGCCGCGGACGCGGTGCGCAAGGCGGGCAGCGTCGGGCGGCCCGTCTTCCACGTGGACTTGCGCATCGTGCGTCCGCACACGCTCGCGCGGCCGGTGGCCGAGTGGGAGGACGCGGTCGCCGGCGAGACCGGCGAGATCGTCGCGCGCGGGCCCATCACGATGCTCGGCTACTGGGACCGCCCCGAGGCCACCGCCGAGACGCTGCGCGAGGGCTGGCTGCTGACCGGCGATCTCGGCAGCGCGGACGCCGAGGGCTACGTCACGCTCTCCGGTCGCTCGCGCGACCTGTACATCTCTGGCGGCGAGAACGTCTACCCGGCGCAGGTAGAGGCCGCGTACGCGGAGCATCCGGCCATCCGCGAGATCGCCGTCGTGGGCGTGCCGGACCCGCGCTTCGGCGAGGTGGGCCGCGCCTACGTCGTGCTCGCCCCGGGCGCCGCGCTCGACCCCGAGGCATTGCGTCGCTTCGGCCGCGAGCGCCTCGCGGGCTTCAAGATCCCGACGGAGTTCGTCGCCGTCCCCGCGCTCCCGCGCACCGAAACGGGCAAGGTCCAGAAGTTCGCCCTGCCCCGCTAGGTGCTGAGGAAGTCGACCACCGTCTCGGCGACCGTCTCGCGCTGGATCGGCTCGAGCTCGGGGAAGATCGGCAGAGCCAGCGTCTCGCGCGCGGCTGCCTCGGCGACGGGCAGCGAGCCGGTGCGCTCGCGCAGCTCGGCGAAGCAGGGCTGCAGGTGGAGCGGAATCGGGTAGTAGACCTCGCTGCCGATGCCGCGCGAGGCGAGATGCGCGCGCAGCGCGTCGCGTCGCGCGGCGGGGACGCGGATCACGTACTGGTTGAAGACGTGGCGGCCCGGCGGCGCGACGGCCGTCGGGAAGCGCAGCGGGAGGCCACCCTCGTCGAGCGGGACGTCGGCCGGCGCCGCGCCGGCCTTGCGGAAGAGCTCCTCGTAGTGCGCGGCGTTGCGCGCGCGCGCGGCGTGCCAGCCCTCGACGTAGCGCAGCTTCACGCGCAGCACGGCCGCCTGGAGCGCGTCGAGGCGGGCGTTGAGCCCGACGAGGTGGTGCAGATAGCGCGGCTTCATGCCGTGGACGCGCAGCGTGCGCAGCGTGTCCGCGACGTCGGCGTCGTGGCAGGTGACGAGGCCGCCGTCTCCGAACCCGCCCAGATTCTTCGTCGGGAAGAAGCTGAAGCACGCGAGCGGCCCCGCGGACCCGACGCGGCGCCCGCGCGCGTCGTGCGCGCCGATCGCCTGCGCCGCGTCCTCGACCAGCGCGACGCCGAGCTCGGCGGCCAGCGACTCGAGGGCCTCGAGGTCGACGCTGCGACCGAAGAGGTGCACCGGCATGAGCGCGCGCGCGCGCTGACAGCGCCGCGCGGCGCGCGCGACGCTCTCGGGCGTCACGTTGAACGTCGCCGGGTCGACGTCTGCGAAGACCGGCTCCGCGCCGAGCCGCGCGACGCAGCCGGCGGTCGCGAAGAACGTGTAGGTCGGCACGATCACCTGGTCGCCGGGCCCGATCCCCAGCGCCATCAACGCGAGCAGGATCGCGTCGGTACCCGAGGCGACACCGATCGCTTCGGGCGCGCCGCAATAGGCCGCGACCTCGCGCTCGAACGCATCCACCTCGGGGCCGAGCACGAACTGCTGGGAAGCGACCACGGCCGCGACGGCGGCGTCGACCTCGCTGCGCAGCGCCCGGTACTGGAGGCGCAGGTCGAGGAGGGGTACCTCCACGCGCACTTCGCGGGGCTCGGCCACGCTGCCCTCTCCTTCCTGCGCCGGGCCGCCGCCGCGGCGTGGCGCACGACCCTGGTGGCGGCGGGTGGACTCGAACCACCGACACGCGGCTTATGAAACCGCTGCTCTAACCGGCTGAGCTACGCCGCCCCGGGGTCGCGCCGACGCGCAGGCCGCGGAACGTAGCGGGAAGCCGGCGGGGGCGCCGGGGCGGCTCGCGCGCGGCTACGGAGCGCCGGGGCCGGCCGCGGAAGGCGGCGGCGCCGCGGGACGCGGAGCCGCTGCAGCGCCCGCGCCCTGGCGCCCGTAGAGCACGGACTCGAGCCGCTCGACGCGCGAGCGCAGTGCGTCGACTTCGCCCTGCCGCGCGGGCGCGCCCGATCCGCTCCCCGCGGCGGGACCCGCGGCGACCGGCGGCGCGCTCGGGGAGACCACGTACCGCGCGACTCTATCCGCGACTTCGTCGAGGCGCGGAATGATCTCCCCGATGCTTCCGGACTGCACGAAGATCGAGCGCACATCGTCGCCGCCCGCGCCCTGCGCGGACACGCAGCGCAGGTCGAGGCTCGCACCCTCGCCGAACTGCGTGAACGAGCCGAACACGGCGAAGCTCGCGCCGGCGGCCTGGGCGGCGCTGCGCGCGGCGTTCGGGTCGAGCGTCGCCTTCGCGGGGTCCTGAACTCGAACGACGGCGACGGCCGGGTTCTGCTCGAGGCGCGTGCCGAGCATGTCGGCGATGCCGCGCTGGAGGTAGTCGCTCTCCCCGATCGAGTGGACGACCACCGGAAGGAGCGCCACGCGGACCTGCGGCTGCGCGAGGCCGGGGGCGGCAGCGAGAAGCAGCGCAGCGGCAAGAGCGCACGCAACGGCGCGGTGCATCGAGGTCGGACTCCTCCCGAGCCTTGCTCGGGCAACTCTGCGCGCCGCCGTGGATTTCCGGCGCGGGTGCGGGCTGTTCTATCAGGGCCCGCGCGGCCGGTCAACCGGGCTGGACGGCGTGGACCGGCCCGCCGTCGACGGGCAGACGCACCCGGAAGCGCGCGCCCGCGCCGGGCACGCTCTCGACTTCGATCGTGCCGCCGTGATCGCTCACGATGTGGTGACAGATCATGAGCCCGAGCCCCGTGCCGAGGTCCGGTCCCTTGGTCGTGAAGAAGGGATCGAAGATCTGCTCGACGTGCGCGGGCTCGATGCCGCGGCCGGTGTCCGACACCTCGAGCCACGCGCTCGCCGGCTCCGCCAGGTCGCCCCAGCTGCGCACGCTGATGCGGCCCCCGCGAGGAGTCGCCTGGATCGCGTTGAGGAGCAGATTGAGCAGCACCTGGTGGAGCTGCTCGCGCACGCCGACGACCTTCGGCGTGCCCGGCTCGATCTGGACCTCGACGGTGACCTCGGCCTCGCACGCCTCGTGGTGGACCAGGCGCACCGCCTCGTCGACGATCGTGTGCAGCTCGCACGGCGCGCGCTGCACGCGCTCGCCCCCGCCGCGCGCCAGCCGGCTCATCGTCGCCACGAGCCCGCGAATGCGCTCCAGCTCGGACACCGCGAGCTGGTGATACGGACCCCAGAACTCCGGGTCGTTCTCGCTGCGCTTTCCGGGTGCGAGCGTCAGGAACGTCTGGATCGACACCAGCGGGTTGTTGATCTCGTGCGCGACACCCGCGGCGAGCGTGCCGACGGTGCCGAGCCGGTCCGCGCGGGCGACGTGGTTGCGCGAGCGCTGCAGCGCGTCGACGAGCTGAGCGTTCGCGATCGCAATCGCCGCCTGCGTCGCGAAGCCGTCGAGCAGGAGCCGCTCGTCGGCCTCGAACGCGGCGCCGCCGCGCCGGTTGTCGATCGCGATCGCCCCGAGGACGCGGCTCTTCGCGACGAGCGGCACGATCAGCATCTGGTCCGCCGCGACCTCGGTCAGCCAGGCACGCACCGGCGGCTCGAGCGCCGCCGCCTGGTCGAGCGACAGCAGCAGCGGCTCGCCCTCGTCGAGGTGCCGCAGCAGCCGGGGCGAGTCGGCGCGGCGCAGCTCGAGGCTCGCGAGCGTCCCGGGCTGCGGGCCGCGCGGCGCGCTGCGCGCCAGCCGCAGCACGCGGCCGCCCTCGTCGAAGACGAGCAGCGACGCCGCGTCGAAGCCGAGCTCGCGGACGACGGCGTCGAGCAGGAGGTCGTAGAGCCGCTCGAGCGCGAGCTCCTGGTTGATGCTGCGTGCGACGCGGTTCAGCGTCGAGAGCTCGCGCACGAGCTGCTCGCGCTCGCGGTCGAGCGCGTAGAGCTCGATCGCGCGCCGCAGCGCCAGGCGCAGGTCCTCGGGGTGCCACGGCTTGGCGACGTAGCGCCACACGCAGCTCTCGTTGATGGCGCTGCCGAGGGTCGCGGCGTCGCCGTACGCGGTGATGAGCATGCGCACGGTCTTCGGGTCGAGCTCGCGCACGCGCGCGAGGAACTCGACGCCCGACAGACCCGGCATCTTCTGGTCGGAGAGCACCACCGCCACTGGGCTGCGCGAGAGCACGTCGAGGCCCGCTTCGCCGCTCGGCGCCGTCACGATCGTGAAGTCGCGCCGGAAGCCGAGCTCGAAGATGCGCAGGTTGCCGGGTTCGTCGTCTACGTAGAGAACGGGGAACTCGCGGTAGTCGAGCAGCCGCTGCGGCCGCACCTCCATCAGGCGCACTCGCCGCGGAGGCGGACCGTGAAGCAGGTGCCGCGACCGGGCTCGGATTGGACCTCGAGCGTGCCTCCGCTCGCCTGCACGATGCGCCGGCTGATCGGAAGGCCGAGACCGGTGCCGTGCCCAGCGGGCTTGGAAGTGACGAACGGCTCGAAGAGCCGCTCGCGCAGCGCGGGATCGATCCCCGGGCCGTCGTCCTCTACGTCGACCGCCACGAGGCCCCCCTCCCGCCGCAGGCGTACGCGCACGGTGCCACCGCTTCCTTCGAGCGCTTCGAGCGCGTTCTTGAGCAGGTTCAGGAACACCTGGTTCAGCCCCCTACCTTCTGCGTGGGCGCGCCAGCTCCCCTCGGGGAGATCGGGCTCCAGCCGCACGCCGGCGCGCTGCGCCGCATGGGCGATCAGATGGAGCGTCGAGAGCAGGCCCACGCGCACGTCCGCGATTCCGTCGGACCCGGCGCGGGGCGCCGAGAAGTCGCGCAGCTCGCCGACGAGGCGCGACGTGCGATCGAGCCCCTCCGTCGTGATGGTCACGAGCTCGGCGAGCTCGTCGGCGAGCCCCTCGAACCCGACGTCGGCCTTCTGGCGCTCGAGCTCTTCGAGCTGGGCAGCGAGCTTCTCGGGCTCGCGCAGCTCGAGCCCGGCCACGAGCTGCGCGATGCCGCGCAGGTCGTCGACGTACGTGCGCAGCGCCGCGAGCGCGTTGCGCGCGAAGTTGAGCGGGTTGTTGATCTCGTGCGCAACGCCCGCGGCGAGCTCGCCCACGGCGGAGAGCCGCTCTGCCTGCACGAGCTGGACCTCGGCGTCCTGCAGCTCGCGAAGCGTGCGCTGGAGCTCGTCGTTCGCCTCTCCGAGGGCTGCGTTTCGCGCGGCGAGGTCGCTCTGGAGCTGGCCGAGCCGCACGAGTGCCCCCACGCGCGCGAGCAGCTCGCGCGGGTGGAAGGGTTTCGTCACGTAGTCGTCGGCACCGAGCTCGAGCCCCTCGATCTTCATCTCGCGCTCGGCCTTGGAGGTGACGAGCACCACCGGGATCAGGCGCGTCGCGGGATCCTCCTTCAGCGCGCGGCACAGCTCGGTGCCGGACATCTCCGGCATCATGACGTCTGTGACGACGGCCTGGGGCGCGCTCGCGCGCACCGCCTCGAGGGCCACGCGACCGTTCGGCGCGGTGCGCACGCGGTAGCGGCGGCCCAGCAGGTGCGCGAGCAGCCGCCGCATCTCGGCGTTGTCTTCTGCGACGAGGACCTCGGGCGTGCCGGGCGGATGCTCGAGGCCGGCGAGCTCGACCTGCGGCGCGCGCGTAGCCTCGAAGCGCTCGACGTTCCGCTCCAGCTCGCTCAGGCGCTCCTCCTGGGTGCTGCCCGCTGCGTCCGGCGCCAGCTCGCCGTGGTGCGCGAGCTCGGCCTCCATCGCGCCGAGCGAGCGTCCGAGCGCCTCCGCGTTCGAGCCCGACTCGAAGTAC